>CACBGC010000026.1 GCA_902538695.1 uncultured Synechococcaceae cyanobacterium
AAAGGAAAGAGCAATTTTTGAAGGTTTTTCAATTGCTGGAATAGCTTCAATACCAGGTAGTTCGCGTATAAAATTACGAACTAATGCATTAGAAAGATGGTTATCACATAACCACCATGCTGAAATGAAATGGATGGAAGCAGAAAAAAGAAGAAATATAAGCTCACTTTTTGAAGAGGCAAAAAGTGTTTTAAGCGTTGGATTTGCTTATATTAATTCACAAAACAACGACAATAGTTTCCTCAAGGTAGGTAAATTTGGACAAGGAGAAGATTATCATAAAGTGATTCGCAAAAAATTAAAGAATATTGGCAAATGGATCAACCTAGAAATTCCTGATTGCAAATGGAAAATATGTGTTGATACCTCTCCGCTTCTTGAAAAAGCATGGGCTGAAGAGGCAGGGATTGGCTGGATAGGTAAAAATAGCAATTTAATAAGCAAAAAAAATGGTTCTTGGATTACTTTAGGTTTTATGCTTCTTACAAAAGATTTAATACCAGATATACCTCATCAATCGCTTTGCGGAAAATGTGATCTATGTATTGAACAATGTCCCACAAAAGCAATAGTAGAACCCTTTGTAATTCAATCGGATCAATGCATCGCGTATCACACAATAGAAAGCAGAGATAAAACTATTCCAAAAAAAATAGAAAAAAATTTAGATGGATGGGTAGCGGGATGTGATATTTGTCAAGATATATGCCCATGGAATAAGTCAGTGCCATACAACAATAATTATGAAACTACACCGAAAAAATGGATTAAAAATCTTAATATTGAATCATTAAATTGGGAGATGATCCTCTTACTCCTGAATCTCTTGATGATTTAGAGACTCTATTAATTAGAGCTGATGTAGGCATTAATTCGACTGATAAAGTTATAAATTCTCTCAGAACAAAATTAAATGAAGAAGTTGTGGGTGGAGAAGCAGGAATAAAATTCTTGAAGAAAGAATTAAAATTAATTATTGATAAACCAATCAAAAATTCTGGTACTGATCTTTTAGTACCACAAAAAGGTAAGTTAAATGTCTGGTTATTAGTGGGAGTTAATGGTGTTGGTAAGACTACTACTTTAGGAAAATTAGCATATTTGTCATCCAAAAGTAACTATAAAACTTTGATAGCTGCCGCTGATACCTTTAGAGCGGCTGCAGTAGAACAACTTAAAGTATGGGGAGATAGAAGTAATGTTGACGTTATATCTAATCAATCAAAAAATGCTGATCCAGCTGCTGTAGTTTTTGATGCAATTAATTCTGCAAAAAAAAGAAATGTTGATTTATTACTTGTCGATACGGCGGGTAGATTGCAAACAAAAAATAATTTGATGGATGAATTAGCAAAAATAAAAAAAATTATTGATAAAAAGGTTCCAGATGCAATTGTTGAATCATTACTAGTTTTAGATGCAAGTCAGGGTCAAAATGGCTTAAAACAAGCAAAAAGTTTCGCTAAATCAGCAGATTTAAGTGGAGCAATAATTACAAAATTGGATGGGACTTCTAGAGGAGGAGTTTCTTTAGCTGTTTCTGAAGAAGTAAATTTGCCTATAAGGTTTATTGGAGCTGGAGAGGGCATAAAAGATTTGAGACCTTTCAATAGTTATGAATTTGTAGAGGCTATGCTCGCAGATAAATAAATATTTAATTAATTTTAAAAATTTAAATTTAATGGTAAAACATACTTATCTATTAAATTTGTTTTGACAAATAATAAAGAAGGAAAAATATTTTCGAACAAATTTATTCAAAATTTTTTAGAAAATGACTCTAAAGAAACTTTAAAAAATAAATATAAATTTGCAGAACTTGCATCTTCACTAGCATATTATTTAAAATCATTTTCCAATATAAATAAATTATTCGATTATGTATGCTTAATTTTTAAACATATTTTTTCTGAGAATATAATTTTAATTATTCCCTTAAATTATGAGGGGGACATATGGTACGAAAATATAAAGATTTCTGCTAATGAAGGATATTTACCAATAAGAAAAGAAATAAACAGTTTTTTGAATCAATTTCAATTTTCAAAAAATTTTAAAATTAAAGAAATTCTAACTTTTGAAAATACTTTAAAAAATAATTTTAAAGAATATAAAATTGAAACAAAAAAAATAACATCCAGAGGTAAATGTAGAGGATTTATTTACATTTTTAGTAAAGATATTTCTAGGCAGTCGATTGCTGAAGATAGTAATTTTAATTTTATTGTAAATTGTCTAGCTATTGGATTAGAAAATCACTACTTAATCAAAACAAAGAAAAAACATGAAAACGTAGATAGAGAGATTTCTACAGGTGCTGAAATTCAATCGCAATTACTCCCGGATTATTGTCCAATTATCCATGGCATAGATCTAGCTGCACACTGCAGACCAGCTCTCCAGCTTGGGGGGGATTACTATGATTTTATGTGCTTAAAGACGAATATCTCTGAAAAAAGAAAAGAAAGATCAAGATGGGCATTTGTAATAGGTGATGTTATGGGTAAAGGGCTTCCAGCCGGTCTTTTAATGACTATGTTAAGAGGAATGCTACGAGCTGAGGTGCTTACAGGTCTGCCTCCAGATAGAATTTTGCATGATCTGAATCAACTGGCAATTAATGATTTAGATCAATCGCATAGATTTGTGACACTATTTTATTCAGATTATGATCCTAGAACTAGAAAATTAAGATTCGCTAATGCTGCACATAATCCTCCTTTGCTTTGGAAAAGTTCAGATCAGAAAATTATAAAATTGGATGCAGAAGGATTTGTCCTTGGACTGCAAAAAGATGCTGAATATCATTGTGGTGAAATCAAGCTTAATCAAAATGATTTAGTTCTTTATTACACAGATGGAGTAATTGACACTTCAAACTCTTTAGGGCAAAGATTTGATGAGGAAAGGTTGATTAAAACTCTTATAAAATTATGCAAGCAATCTTATACATCTCAAGAAATTTTAAATAAAATTTTTAAAAAGTTAGATGATTTTACAGGCCAAAATAGAAATCTCCAAGATGATGCATCGATGATTATTTTTCAATTGAAATAGATTTTTTGTCACTTATATAAAAAAATGCTTTATTAGAGATACTTAAAGCTAATAATAAATATGGCAAAAGTTTGGAGTAAAAGGTTTGAAAATGCACTGGACCCTTTTATTGAAAAGTTTAATGCCTCAATTGGTTTTGATAGAAAGCTTATTTTAGAAGATTTAGATTGCTCAATTGCTCATGCAAAAATGCTAGGCAAAACCCAAGTTTTATCTTCTTCTGAAGCTTTGGAAATTATTAATGGTTTAGAGTCAATAAAAGTTGAGTATTTGGCGGGTAAGTTTTCTCCTGGGCCACCTTCTGAAGATATCCACTATTGTATAGAAGAAAAATTGATAAGTTTAATTGGTGAAACTGGAAAAAAATTACATACAGCTAGAAGTAGAAATGATCAAGTTGGTACAGATATAAGACTGTGGCTAAGAAAAGAGATTGACAACATTGAATTTTTAATAATTGATTTGCAAAAATCTTTTTTAAATCTTGCCAAATCTAATATTTATACCTTAATTCCTGGATATACCCATATGCAAAGAGCTCAACCATTATCTTTGGCTCATCATTTGTTGGCTTACATAGAAATGCTTCAAAGAGATCGTGAAAGGTTTAAAGAAGTGCGCTCAAGAGTTAATATTTCTCCTTTAGGCGCTGCAGCATTAGCTGGAACAAAAATAAAAATTGATAGGCACTTTACAGCTGCAGAATTGGGTTTTGAAAAGATTTATCAAAATAGTATTGATGCAGTAAGTGATAGGGATTTTTGTATTGAGTTTGTTTCTGCCTCTGCCTTGTTAATGTCACATTTAAGTAAAGTTTCAGAGGAAATAATTTTATGGGTAACTGATGAATTTTCTTTTGCAAAATTAACAGATAAATGTGCCACAGGCAGTAGTTTAATGCCACAGAAAAAAAATCCTGATGTTCCAGAATTGATAAGAGGTAAAACGGGAAGAGTGTTTGGACATCTTCAGGCATTGCTAACTATGGTCAAAGGTGTACCACTTTCATACAATAAAGATTTTCAAGAGGATAAAGAACCAATATTTGATACTGCAGAAACAATATCCTCTTGTATAAAAGCAATGACTATTTTGATTGATGAGGGCATTGAATTTAATATTAAAAATTTATCTGATTCTGTAGAAAATGATTTTTCTAATGCTACTGATTTAGCAGATTATTTAGTTGGTAAAGATGTTCCTTTTAGAACTGCCTATCAGGTTGTTGGTGAGCTTGTTAAATATTGCTTGGAGAGAAACATTTTATTTAAAAATCTTAAAATTGATGAATTTAAAAAATTTCATCCCGAATTTGATAAGGATGTTTTTGCGGAGCTTAAACCTCTTAATGTCGTTAAATCTAGAAATAGTGAGGGTGGTACAGGCTTTGTTCAGGTAGAAAAAGAAGTAAATAATTGGCAAAACAAATTGTTACTTTGAATCTCAATTATTTTCCTACAACATGGGTATGCTTTGAAGTAGAATAGTAGAGCAATTTTATTAGGCTACTCATTGTAGTTTTTTTATAAGGTAAATTTTTGTTGAGTTTAAAGTGAGTATTTTTGTTGGCAATTTGCCCTTCCGCGCAGAGCGTGAAGATGTTATACAGTTGTTTGCCCCTTTCGGTGAGGTTTTAAATTGTTCTCTTCCTTTGGAGAGAGATACAGGAAGAAAAAGAGGATTTGCATTTATTGAAATGGCAGATGAGGCTATTGAATCTTCTGCTATTGATGGTTTGCAGGGCACAGAACTGATGGGCAGGCCATTAAGGATTAACAAAGCTGAACCAAGAGGCTCTGGTGGGTCTCGAAGAGGAGGCAGAGGCGGTAACAATGGCGGTTACGGTGGTGGCGGTAACAATGGCGGCTATGGCGGCGGCGGTTACGGTGGCGGTAATTTCGAATCTAATAGTTCTTCTACTAATAAATCTTCTGGAGCAGAAGGTTGGGAAGACAGAAGTTATGGAAATTCTTCCGAAAACTCTGAATATGAAAGTGGTAGGAGCAGAAGAAAAAGGGGAGCGTCTAACGAGAGCAATTCTTTAAACGAGACAAATTAGTAACCCATTTCTTCAAGGTCTGTTGTTAATTTAGATAGATATTCAATATTTAATTCTTTTCTTATAGACTTATTGGAAATTTGATTTCTCCATATCTTAGCTTTTGGTATTCCCTCAACTAAATTTATAAGATGTTTACAAATATCCCATGATTTTCCTCCATTACTTAAATGAGTTTCTATGTATGGAATTAATGAGAATATAATATTTGAAGCAGATTTGGGTTTTGTATTAATCCCATAAATTTTTTGATCAATTTCAGACCATCTTAAGGGATGTTTGTATATTGAACGTCCAATCATGACCCCATCAAAATCATTTAAGGCTTTTAATGATTCATCGATATTAGTTAAACCCCCATTGATTTCTATTAATAATTCTGGATTTGATTTTTTTAATTTTTTTACTACACCATAATTTAGTGGAGGTATGGTCCTGTTTTGTTTTGGATTTAGACCTTTTAATATTGCTTTCCTTGCATGAACTGTAAATCTGTCTACACCAGCATTTGCGATAATTCTTACAAAATTATTTAAGTAAACAAAACTATCATCATTGTCGACACCGATTCTGTGTTTTATGGTAACTGGTAGATTGCAATTATTTTTTAAAGATTCTATGCATTTTGCTACTTTTTTAGGGTTTTTCATAAGTGAAGCGCCAAAATTTCCAGCACAGACTCTTGGACTTGGACAACCAACATTAAAGTTTATTTCGTCATAACCCCAATCCTGAGCCATTTTTGCTGCCTCTTTAAGGATTTTAGGATCGTCCCCACCAAACTGAATCGATATTGGATGTTCTTCATCATTAAAATCTAGAAAATTTTCTTTTTTATTTGTATAAACTAAACTCTGGGCCACAACCATTTCCGTATATAATAAAGCTTCAGAACTTATTTTTCTCATTATCATTCTGAAGTGTCTATCAGTACAATCCATCATTGGAGCAATACTTAATTTATGATTATTTTGAATAGAATTAGGCTGTATGAAATTCATTACTTTTTTGTGATTTAAATATATGAATCAATTTCTATCGAGAAGAACTTTTATTCTAATTCCTACTATGTCAATCTTAAAAATAATCTTTAAACCTATGCAAGTATTAGCATCTTCAATATCTGCTAAAGAAGAGTGGAATTTCTCAAAAGACGAATGGAAATCTAGGCTGAGTCCAGAAACTTATTATATTTTAAGGGAGGAAGGTACTGAAAGAGCTTTCAGCAGTCAACTAAATAATGAGAAAAGAGAAGGGATTTTTCACTGTGCAGGTTGTGATTTGGCGCTTTTTTCCTCAGATAAAAAGTTCGATAGTGGCACAGGATGGCCAAGTTTTTGGGATTCAATTCAAGGATCAGTAGAAACAAAAGTTGATTTTAAGTTAATTGTCCCTAGAACTGAATATCATTGTTCTAGATGCGGAGGCCATCAAGGACATGTTTTTAATGATGGGCCACTTCCTACTGGCAAAAGATACTGTAACAATGGATTAGCATTAAGGTTTGTTCCTGACTAAATATTTGTGCGGCCTTCCGCAACTTGTTTTGTGCATCACTTTATTGGAAAATAGTCTTATTAAATTTTAGAAAAATGATTGAAAATCAATCAGACAATGTTGATAATAAAGAAAATGATCTTTCTGATCAGGATAATGCTCCTGAAGATCTATCATCTGTGCAAAATTCAACTACTGAAAATAATGATTTATCATCTCAAAAATCAGAAGAGATCAACACTGAAGAATTAAAAAATACTATTTCCAATAATGATGCAAGATTAGAGCAATTAGAAAAAGAGCACGAAACATTAAAAAATCAATATGTAAGGATTTCGGCAGACTTTGATAATTTCAGAAAAAGGCAGTCTAGAGATCAGGATGACTTAAAAATTCAACTAGTTTCAAAGACTTTATCTGCAATACTTCCTATTGTTGATAATTTCGAGCGAGCAAGACAACAACTTAAACCGGAAACTGAAGAAGCTCAAGCTCTTCATAGAAGTTATCAAGGATTGTATAAACAATTGGTAGAAGTTTTAAAACAACAGGGAGTGTCACCCATGAGAGTTGTTGGGCAGCAATTCGATCCCAGCTTGCACGAAGCTGTATTAAGAGAGCCTAGTGAAGAGTTTAAAGAAGATTGTATTATTGAAGAATTGCAGCGAGGATATCATTTAGAAGGTAAGATTTTGAGACATGCTTTGGTTAAGGTTTCTATGGGACCTGGAAAACAAAATTCACAAGAGGAAGTAGAAAAGGATACAGTTGAAGAGGATATTAATTCAGAGGTGAATACTTCTGAAGATGTATAAATTCCAAATTTTTACTTGATCATTATCTAATGGCTGATTTCTATCAAATACTTGGAGTTTCAAGAGATGCTGATGCAGATACCTTAAAAAAGGCTTATAGAAAATTAGCAAGACAATACCATCCTGATGTTAATAAAGAACCTGGTGCGGAAGATAAATTTAAAGAAATTGGTAAGGCTTACGAAGCATTAGCTGATCCTGAAACCAGAGCAAGATATGACCAATTTGGAGAGGCCGGCCTTGGTGGCGCCGCTGGAATGCCCGATATGGGAGATATGGGCGGCTTTGCTGATTTATTTGAAACTTTTTTTAATGGCTTTGGGGGGCAAAATCCACAGGGAGGTAGAACACAAAGAAGAGGTCCTCAACAAGGAGATGATCTAAGATATGACCTTAGTGTTGACTTTAAAGATGCAATTTTTGGTCAACAAACAGAAATTAAAATTCCTCATCTGGAGAAATGTGAAATTTGTAGAGGAACAGGTGCAAAACCAGGAACCGGCCCCAAAACTTGTTCAACATGTGGAGGAAGTGGACAAGTTAGGAGAGCTACGAGAACACCTTTTGGTAATTTCACACAAGTAGCTGAATGTCCTTCATGTAATGGGACCGGTCAGATAATTGCAGATCCATGTGTAAGTTGCGGCGGTAATGGAGTAAAGCAAGTCAGAAAAAAATTAAGAATTAATATTCCTGCAGGAGTTGATACTGGTACTAAATTAAGAGTTGCTGGGGAGGGAAATGTCGGTTTGAAAGGGGGTCCTCCTGGAGATCTTTATGTTTTTATAAAGGTTAAGAATGATTCAAAACTTAAAAGAGATGGCCTGACTATTTACTCAGAAATAGCAGTGAGTTATTTACAGGCTATTTTAGGTGACACTGTTAAAATTACTACAGTTGACGGAGATGTTAATTTAAAAATTCCAAGTGGTACCCAGCCAAATACAACTCTATCACTTGAGAATAAAGGGGTACCTAGACTTGGTAATCCGGTTGCGAGAGGAAATCATGAAGTCTTAGTAAAAGTAAAATTGCCAACTCGCATAACCGACCAAGAACGTGAGCTTTTGGAGGGTTTAGCTTCTCAATATTCAGATAAAAATATTAATTCCAGTAGCGGACTTTTTAGTAAATTATTTGGTAAAGAATCTTAATGACTTTATTAAAGCATTTGGATCTTAAATCTGTTCCATGTCCTTTAAATGTTGTCAAAATCAAATTGGCTTTGGAGAAGTTATCCAAAAACGAACAACTTATTGTTGAACTAGATAAAGGTGAACCAGAAGAAATGGTATTAAACAATTTAAAAGAGATGGGATGTTTGTTTAAACAAATCAAAGATAATGAAAAATTTATAAAAATAAAAATATTGAATGAAAACTAATAGTAAATATTTATTTTTAGTTACGAAAAGATTTAATGATTTTTTTTTAGTTGATTTAAAAAATCAAGAAAACTCTTTGAATAGCGAGAAATTTTTGTGTAAGGTTAAGAAGTCTATAAATTTCAAGGATCAATTAATTTATGTTGGAGACAAAGTAGCGATTGACAAAATTGATTTTAAAAGTAAACGCGCAGTAATAACAAGTCTAAAAAAAAGAAAAAATCTTTTAGTTAGACCATCAGTTGCAAACATTTCTAATATATACGTTACTTTTTCCGTTGAAGAACCAGAGTTAAATTTATCTCAAGTTAATAGGTTTTTGATATCAGCTGAATCAATGGGTGTTGAAGTCTCATTAGTTTTGACAAAGTGTGATTTAATTGCTGATAAAAGAAGATCATATTTACTTGATAAATTTGAGAAATGGGGTTATCAAGCAATAACTTTAAATTTACAGAAATCTGATTGCTTTAAAAATTTATTAGCTGAGTTAAAGCAAAAAGAATGTTCAATTTTTATGGGCCCATCTGGAGTTGGCAAAACTACTTTGCTAAATATGATTATTCCAGGTCTTCAAAATAGTACTGCACCAGTTTCCAATAAAATTAAGAGAGGAAAAAATACTACTCGAAATGTTGAGTTATTTTCTATATCGAATCAAAGTTATATTGTTGATACTCCTGGTTTTAATATGCAACCTTTAGAGGTTGATATTCATTTGTTACCAAATCTTTATTCAGAAATATATAAACAGGTAATTGAGGAGGGAATTAAGTGTAAATTTCGTAACTGCTTACATTTAATGGATGAGGGATGTAATTTAAATAAATCTTTCGAAAGATATCCTTTTTATAAAGAAATGATTGATTCTTCTAAGAGTCACTATTATCAAAACCAGGGAGATTAAGATTTAATCCACCAGTCAAATCATTCATCCTTTCTTTCATAGTTGTGGTTGATAATTCATGAGCTTTTTGAATAGCTTGTAAAATATTTTGCTCTATTTTTTCTTTATTTGCATTTAAGATATTTTCTTGTACTTCTACTTTTAAAGGAAATTGGTTTCCACTTATCCAAACTTTTATCATTTCATCATCACTTTTGCCCTCAATCTCCATATTTTCCAGTTCATCTTGTAATTTTTGAGCGTCTTGCTGAATTTGTTTAGCTTTTTTAAAAGCTTCTGTAAGTTGTCCAAAGTTAGGAAGTCCAAAACCTGCCATTTTGTAAAAACGTTTCTTTAGTTAGGATAGTCAAAACCAATCATTCTTACTTCCGGTTGCAAATAAATCCCTTTGTTTTGTAGTACTTTTTGTTGAATTACTGTTATTAATTCATAAATATCTTTTGAACTTGCTGAAGAAGTATTAATTATAAAATTTGAATGCATTCTAGAAATTTCAGCACCGCCAATTTTAAATCCCTTTAAACCCATATCATCAATTAATTTTGCTGCATAATTATTTTCAGGATTTTTAAAAACACTACCAAAACTTGGTTGATGATAGGGTTGTTTTTCTGTTTTTAATTTAAGGTTATTTTTGGTTGTTTGAATTAATTGTTCTAGATTGCCATTAGGTTCAAAATATAATCTTGCGCTAATAATTGTTAAATCATTTCTTTGAAAAGAGCTAAATCTATACTCAAAATTGATATCTTTTTTTTCAATTTCAAGTTTTTCATGAGTTTTATTATTTATAACTTTTACGGAAATAAGATTTTTTGCTAGCGATAAATTACCTGTGCCAGCATTCATATAAATTGCTCCTCCTAATGTGCCTGGAATTCCGACAGCCCATTCCCCTCCTTGTAATCCATTTTTAGCAAGAGAATTAGATAATGTTGGGAGCATTACACCTGCTTCCGCTTCAACAATTCCTGTATATGGCTGTATCTTGAGTGATTTCAATTTTTTTGTACAAATAACTAAGCCTTTTATGAAAATATTATTTATTAAAAGATTTGAACCTGCGCCAATTATTTGACATCTTTGTTTGTTTAAATTAGCCCATTTTACTAGATATGACAATTCTTTAATGCTTCTTGGCTCTGCGAAATATTCAGCTATTCCTCCTACTTTGATAGTTGTATAACTACTTAAATTACAGTTTTCAGAAAATTTTTTTTTATTCATAAATTAGTTATCTATTTTAATTATTTTTTCATTTAATATTGACCAGAAATTATGACAATCTCCAGCTCCCATATTCAAAATTAAATCCCCTTTTTGAGTTAATTCGTAAAAATTCTTTGTAACTTCATAATAATTATTTATGTAACTAACATTTTTATTTTTTTTATAAATCAGATCAGTGATAATTTCCGAAGTAATTTTATCTTCGTTTCCTTCTCCTGCTCCATAAATACTGGTTATATAAATAACATCTGCTTTTGATAATTCTTCAGCAAATTCTTTAGTAAATTGCTTTACTCGAGAGTATCTATGAGGTTGAAATATAGCTATTAATCTACTTTTTTGACATTCATTATTGTGTCTTTGCTGAGTCAATAATCTTCCTAATTTAATTGTCTCTTTTATTTCATTAGGGTGATGTGCGTAATCATCATATAAACTTCTTTCATCTATTTTGCCTCTGAATTCAAATCTTTTTTTTGGGAGTTTCAGATATTT
>CACBGC010000027.1 GCA_902538695.1 uncultured Synechococcaceae cyanobacterium
AACAAACTGTCTCAAACAGACCTGGTTCTCCCAATCGACCTGGCATGCCCAATAGGCCTGGTTTAAGAAACAAACCTTCGGATCAAGGCAGACCTGGCTCATTTAATAGGCAAGGCAATCCCAATAGACCTGGTTCTCCCAACAGACCTGGCATGCCCAATAATAGGCCTGGTTCTAAATTCAATGGCCAAAATTCTTCTGGGATAAGGAAGCCAGTATCACCTAACGAACTTTTACAACTTCAAAAAAATAGTAACTCTGATAAAGACAATCTAGGTAAAAAGAATAACGCAAAACAAAATATCGATGCACTCAAGCAGAAGGCGAAAGCGCCTAATATTCGTCCAAATGCTACTCCAAGTTCCAAAAAACCTCCTCATAGAGCATTTTCAAATAGTTCAAAGAAACCTGGAAAGACAGACTGGGACGATAGCGCAAAACTTGAAGCACTAAGAAGCAAAAATCCCCAAAAACAAAGACAGAAAGTTCATATTATCGGTGAAAATGATGATTCACTTACATCTGAAACCAGTGGATATTCAGGTGAAAAAATTTCAATCCTGTCGGCTAGTTTGGCGCGTCCTAAGAAAGAAAAGGCTAATGACTCCAAATCTCAAAAAACTATTAAACAACTTAAAAAGAAGAAAAAAGAAACTACTAGACAAAGGCAGAAAAGGAGAGCAATGGAATTAAAGGCTGCCAAAGAGGCCAAACAAGTAAGACCTGAAATGATAATAGTACCGGAAGATAATTTAACTGTTCAAGAATTAGCTGATAAATTAAGCCTTGAAAGTTCTGAAATAATAAAATCTCTTTTCTTCAAAGGCATAACTGCAACTGTTACTCAATCACTAGACTTAGCAACTATTGAAGCAGTAGCTGAAGAATTTGGTGTACCTGTTTTGCAAGATGATATCCAAGAAGCGGCTGAAAAGACAGTAGATATGATTGAATCTGATGATGTTGATAATCTAATAAGAAGACCACCTGTAATTACAGTGATGGGTCATGTAGATCATGGAAAAACGAGTCTTTTAGATTCCATCAGAGAATCAAGAGTAGCTTCGGGGGAAGCGGGGGGCATCACTCAACACATAGGAGCTTATCAAGTTGAATTTGAACATGAATCTCAAAAGAAAAAATTAACTTTTCTTGATACCCCTGGTCATGAAGCCTTTACTGCAATGAGAGCAAGGGGTACTAAGGTTACAGATGTAGCAGTTCTTGTAGTTGCTGCAGATGATGGTTGCAGACCTCAAACACTTGAAGCTATAAGTCATGCAAGAGCTGCAAAAGTACCAATTGTTGTTGCAATCAATAAAATTGACAAAGAAGGGGCATCTCCAGACAGAGTAAAGCAGGAACTATCAGAAAAAGATTTAATTGCTGAAGATTGGGGAGGAGATACCGTAATGGTTCCAGTAAGTGCTATCAAAAAACAAAACATTGATAAATTGCTCGAAATGATTTTATTAGTTTCCGAAGTTGAAGATCTACAAGCTAACCCTGATAGATTTGCAAAAGGTACTGTTATTGAAGCCAACTTAGACAAAGCTAAAGGGCCTGTGGCTACTTTGCTAGTACAAAATGGGACATTAAAATCTGGAGATGTTTTAGCTGCAGGTTCAGTCCTTGGAAAAATTAGAGCAATGGTTGATGAAAATGGTAATAGAATCAAAGAGGCAGGACCATCATTCCCAGTAGAAGCTCTAGGATTCAGTGAAGTGCCCACAGCAGGAGATGAATTCGAAGTCTACCCTGATGAGAAAACAGCTCGAGCAATTGTAGGAGAAAGGGCAACTAACGCTAGAGCTATAAAATTAGCTCAGCAAATGGCCTCTAGAAGAGTCAGCTTATCATCCTTATCAACTCAAGCAAATGATGGAGAACTAAAGGAATTAAACTTAATTCTCAAAGCTGATGTTCAAGGTAGTGTTGAAGCGATATTAGGATCACTAGAACAATTGCCAAAAAATGAAGTTCAAGTCAGAGTTCTCCTTTCTGCGCCTGGAGAAATAACTGAGACAGACATAGATCTCGCTGCTGCATCTGGGTCAGTAATAATTGGGTTTAATACCTCATTGGCATCTGGCGCGAAAAGAGCAGCTGATGCCAATGACGTTGATATAAGAGAATATGAAGTAATTTATAAACTCTTAGAAGATATTCAATTAGCAATGGAAGGACTTCTTGAACCTGATCTTGTTGAAGAATCTTTAGGAAAAGCCGAAGTTCGAGCAACTTTTGCAGTTGGCAAAGGAGCTATCGCAGGATGTTTTATTCAAACTGGAAAATTACAAAGGAATTGCTCTCTAAGAGTTTTGAGATCAGATAAAGTAATTTTTGAGGGTAATTTAGACTCACTAAAAAGATCTAAAGATGATGTAAAAGAAGTAAATACAGGATTTGAATGTGGAGTTGGTTGCGACAAATTTTCTTCATGGAATGAAGGAGACGTTATCGAGGCCTTTAAATTTGTTACTAAAAAAAGGACACTATCTCAATAGTTTTTAAGTAACTTATCAATCTTTATTCCTATCGTAAAATAATAATGTAGGGAAAATAATACAAGCACCTAATTGTATAAGAAGGTTATTTTGCTGTAATTCACTTCCACTTGCAATTTTGGAAAGCATTATTAAAAGTCCTAGAAATGCCGAACCACTAAAAGCTATCCATAATATTTTCCTTAATCCCTTAAAAGGAGTTTGGGATTCCTTCAATAGTTTCTTTTTTAATTCAGGATCTATTTTTGACATAAATTCTTTCAATTATAAAATTAAGTCTATATGAAAATATCAATATTTATATTGCCGGTATAGCTCAGCGGTAGAGCAACTGTCTCGTAAACAGTAGGTCATTGGTTCAATTCCAATTATCGGCATTTCAAAAGCATATTAAAACAAGAATTATTTTTATAGTTTCGAAACTTATGTATTATTTAAAGCTTTTTTGTTACCTCAAATATTTTGTTTATGCAAAATATCTACATTGTTTTGATGAAGGGTTTAAATCCTTCCAGTTAAATGGATTAAAAAATTAAAAATAAAATCACTTACAATTTTTGTATGATTTCTGATATTTGAAATTTGGAAATTTTCATTAGTATTTTCTTAATATTTTTAATTTCGCCAAATTAGTAATAAAGTAGTTAGATTCTTAATGTGACATATTCATCTGAATTTCATAGTATGAATTTTAATTTTGGATTCACAAAAATAAATAAAAAAAAATACCACAGGCAGAACTATGGGAAAATTCTTACTGTAAGACTTCCCTGCAATCCAATATTTCCTATAGGACCTATTTACTTAACCGACCACGTACATAAATATTTCCCAAGTATTGAACAGCAATTTATTGATCTAGCAATAATTCCATCTAATAAAGTTTACAAATATTTAGCTAGAAAAATTGATCAATTTAGACCTCACCTAATAATATTTTCCTGGAGAGATATACAAATTTATGCACCTGTCGATGGAAGAAGTGGAAATCCTCTACAAAACTCTTTTGAAGTTTTTTACTCAAAAAATATCCTTAAAAAAATTAGAGGTTCTTGGGGAGGATTAAAGTTAATTGCATCTCATTATGGAGAGATATATAGAAATACCTCTTTAGTCAAGATGGGACTAAAAAGAGCACAAAAATATAACAAAGATGTAAAAGTAATTTTAGGTGGTGGTGCTGTTAGTGTCTTCTATGAACAATTAGGAAATCTACTTCCTAAAGGAACCGTAATTTCTGTTGGTGAGGGAGAAAATCTTATAGAGAAAATCATTAAGGGAGATTCTATAGAGGAAGAAAGATGTTATCTTGCTGGACAAAAACCTCGGAACAAATTAATACATGAACAACCATCAGGCATTATTAAAACTGCCTGCGATTATAAATACATTAAATCAATATGGCCTGAATTTAATTGGTATATAGAAGGTGGAGATTACTATGTAGGGGTGCAAACAAAAAGAGGTTGTCCTCATAATTGTTGTTTCTGTGTTTATACAGTTGTTGAGGGAAAGCAGGTTCGCGTCAATCCTGTTAACGAAGTAATCAAAGAAATGAAGCAATTATATGATCTTGGAGTTAGAGGTTTTTGGTTTACAGATGCGCAGTTTATTCCAGCCAAAAAACACATCGAAGATGCAAAAAAACTTTTGCAAGCTATAAAGGATCAAGGCTGGGACGATATTAATTGGGCTGCTTACATCAGAGCAGATAATATCGATGCTGAGCTGGCTCAGCTTATGGTTGATACAGGTATGAGCTATTTTGAAATCGGTATTACTTCAGGATCTCAAGAACTTGTTAGAAAAATGAAGTTAGCGTATGACCTTGAAACTGTGTTAAATAACTGCAGAATGCTAGTCCAATCAGGTTTCAAGAATCATGTTTCAGTCAATTATTCATTTAATGTTTTTGATGAAACGCCAAGCACTATAAGACAAACAATTGCTTACCATAGAGAATTAGAAAATATTTTTGGTAAAGGCTTAGTTGATCCAGCTATTTTCTTTATAGGTTTACAGCCTCACACTCTTCTTGAGAAATACGCCTTAGATAATAAAATTCTGAAGCCAAATTATAATCCAATGAGCATGATGCCCTGGACTGCTAGAAAACTTCTATGGAATCCAGGCTCACTAGGGGAAAAACTTGGTCAGGTTTGTTTAGAAGCTTTTGATAATCCAGAAGATGAATTCGGTAAAACTGTTATCAACATTCTTGAAAGAGAATATGGAAAGTCTTCCTTAAAAGAGTCCTTAAAAGTCCGCCCCTTATCAGAAAGAAAATTAGCTCATGCTAAATAATAAATTCACTAGTTATGAATCCTCTTTCTCAATTGAACTAGAAATTCCTTTGGATTTTAATGATTCTGAATAGAATTCCGCTGGCTCTAAATCACAAACAATTACCAAACCTACACCCGTATTATGTGCCTCTAGCATAATAGCGATTGCATCTTGTTCGCTTAATTGCGGCACAACTTCCCGTAGGGAAATAGTGACATACTCCATAGAATTAACTGGATCATTATGAAGTAAAACCTTATATTTTGGAGATTTATTTTTTAATTCAGCAGGTTTCTTTTCAATCACTGCTGAATTATTACTTGAACTTTGTTCTAACTTTATAGATTGCATTAAAATTTTAGATTCTAAATTGTACTAATAATTATATATGAATTATTCTTTCCATTGCATCCATGACGTTTGATCGTGAGTTAAATGCTGATAAACGAAAATAACCCTCTCCTGATAATCCAAATCCGCTCCCAGGTGTTCCCACTACACTAACTTTTTGGAGAAGGAAATCAAAAAAGTCCCAAGATGTCATATGATCAGGAACTTTAATCCAGATATAAGGAGCATTGTCTCCGCCATAAACTTTATATCCTGCATTCTGAAGTTTATTTTTCATGATTTTTGCATTTTCCATATAAAAATCAATTAAACCTCTTACCTGTTTCTTCCCTTCAAGAGAATATACAGCCTCTGCTCCTCTCTGAACAACATAACTTACTCCATTAAACTTAGTAGATTGTCTCCTATTCCAAAGAGACCATAAGTCTATTTCCTCATTTTTTGAGTTCAAACCTTTAAGATTTTTAGGTATTACTGTAAAAGCACATCTAACACCAGTGAATCCTGCATTCTTTGAAAAAGATCTAAATTCAATTGCACAATCCTTTGCTCCCTCAATCTCATATATAGAATGTGGGACATCATTATCTGTAATAAATGCTTCATAAGCTGCATCAAAAAGTATTATAGATTTGTTTTGAAGGGCATAATCAACCCACTTCTTCAATTCTTCTTTATTAATTGTTGCTCCAGTCGGATTATTAGGAAAACAAAGATATAAAATATCAACTTTTTTTTCAGGTAGATCTGGCAGAAAGTTATTCCCCTCGTTAATTGCAAGATATGTCAATCCTTGATAAGTACCATTCTCAAGAGCATCTCCAGTTCTACCTGTCATAACGTTACTATCTACATAAACTGGGTAAACAGGATCTGTTACGGCAATTGAATTATCCTTTCCAAGAATATCTAAAATATTGCTACTATCGCATTTAGAACCATCTGAAACAAAGATTTCTTCTGGTGAAATTTGACAGCCTCTAGAATTAAAATCATGCTCAGATATTTTTTCTCTGAGCCAAGAATAACCTTGTTCTGGTCCATAACCTCTAAAACCATCTTGAGTTCCCATATCATTTAAAGCTTTACCCATAGCTTCAATACATGCTCTAGGTAACGGTTCTGTAACATCTCCTATGCCAAGCTTAATAATTTCAGCACTATTGTTTGATTGAGAATATATTTTTACCCTTTTCGCAATTTCAGGAAATAAGTAGCCTGCTTTGAGTTTTAAATAATTTTCGTTTACTTGAACCACTTTAGATAAAAAATATTACCAATATTAGAATAATGTATCAACGTGCTTTAGTGGTAATTAGATGTTAATATTATCCTAGTTATGATTAATTTAAGAGATAATCATAGCTGTTAATTCAATTTCAATTAGTTTGAAAATCGTTTAAAGCTTTATAAATTGCATACTTCTATCGCTATTAACTTTATTAATTCTAAAAGTAAATCACAATAGCTAAAAAATTGCTTTACTAAAAGATAAAATCTAATTCTTTGAATTTAGATAATTTTCAAAATCCAAATCATTCATAATCAAATATATGTCTCAGCAAATTATCATCGCTGAGCAGGCTCGAATTGCAGCACTACTCAAAGATGATCGAGTTGATGAATTAATCGTCGCACAAGGTCAATATCAAATTGGCGATATTTTTTTAGGAACAGTTGAAAATGTTCTCCCTGGCATTGATGCCGCTTTTATAAATATTGGTGAAAGTGAGAAAAATGGATTTATCCATGTTTCAGATTTAGGTCCACTAAGACTCAAAAAAGGGACATTTGGAATAACTGAATTATTAGAACCAAAACAAAAAGTTCTGGTACAGGTTATAAAAGAACCCACAGGATCTAAAGGGCCGAGACTAAGCGGAAGTATTTCAATCCCTGGAAAATATTTAATTTTGCAGCCATATGGCCAAGGAGTAAATATTTCAAGAAAAATTAATACAGAAACAGAACGAAGCCGTTTGAAAGCTCTTGGGGTTTTAATAAAACCTTCTAGCACAGGCTTATTATTTAGAACAGAGGCTGAAAAGATAAAAGAAGAACTTCTAATTGAAGATTTAGAACATTTAATTCAACAATGGGAAAATGTAGTAAAAGTTTCTGAAGCTTCTAATCCTCCAATTTTGGTAAAAAGAGATGATGATTTCTCACTTAAGATCTTGAGAGATCATATAAAAGAATCAACTAAAAGTATAATTATCGATAATAAATTTTCAGTTGCAAGGGCAAAAGATTTTTTAATAAATTATGAATCTGATTTAGATATTAAATTCCACGATAACAGTTTAAACCAACATATTTTCGAGAAGTACGAAATTAAGAAAACAATTCAAAAAGCTCTTCAACCTAGAGTAGATCTACCTTCGGGGGGTTACATAATTATTGAACCTACTGAAGCTTTAACAGTTATCGATGTAAACTCTGGATCATTTACAAGATCCGCCAACTCAAGGCAAACCGTTTTATGGACGAACTGTGAAGCAGCAGTCGAAATCTCAAGACAAATGAAGTTAAGGAATATTGGTGGAGTTATAGTAGTAGATTTTATTGATATGGAATCTAGAAGAGATCAATTTCAGTTACTAGAACATTTTACCTCAGCAATAAAAGATGATTCTGCTAGGCCTCAAATTGCTCAGCTCACTGAATTAGGCTTAGTGGAGTTAACCAGAAAAAGACAAGGTCAAAATATATATGAATTATTCGGTAAAAAATGTTCTACATGTGATGGCACAGGACATGTTGAAAATATATTAGATCAAGAAATTTCTAACTTAAAAATCAAAAATGTTGAAAATAAATCTTACCAATCAAACAATCTAAAAACCCTAGATCTAGATACTTCTCAATCAACTGATGAGCAGGAAAAAATAATTGATAAAGAATTACTTAACTCCAAAGAACTAAGTAAAGAAAAGTCTTCTTATAAAAAAGAAAATGATAATGATAATTTAAATCAATCAAATTCAAAAGAAAAAAATATAATATCAGTTGATCTTACTAATGAAGAAAAAATTGTTTTCAGTCAATTAGGTATCAATCCACTTATAAAGTTAGGTAAAGAATATCTCACTAGCAATAATTTTGTGCGTTTAAAAGACAGTAATAAGGAGACTGATAAAACCTTAGATAATAAAAAAACAAAAGTAAAAACAAAGCAAATTAAGAAGACCTCAAAATCTGGAGAAGAAAAGATTCAAATTAAAATAGAAGCAAATTCAAGTTCTAAAGATAAATCAACAAATAATACTAATTCTAATGAAAGTAATGAAGTTTTATTTACAAATAAAAAAGATGAAGTTGAACTTACAGATGAGCTAAACAATGCAAGAAAAAAAAGAAGAAGATCTTCAGCAAGCATTGAATAAAATATCCGAAGTTGGAATAGATGAAGTTGGAAGGGGCGCAATTTTTGGTCCAGTTTTTTCAGCAGTTGTTGTTTTAACTGAAAAAAATAGATTTACCTTAAAACAATTTGGAGTAACAGATAGTAAAAAATTAACTCCAAAAAAAAGAAAATTACTTTTACCAAAAATTTTATTACTCTCATCAGATTATGGTGTTGGGCAATCTTCGGCTAGAGAAATAGATAAATTAGGTATCAGAGTTGCAACAGAACTTTCAATGATAAGAGCTTTAAAGAAATTAAAAGAGAAGCCATCTGAATTAATAATTGATGGCCCTTTATTATTAAGGCCATGGAACGGAACTCAGAAAAACATAGTATCTGGAGACTCAAAGTTTATCTCGATAGCTTCGGCAAGCATAGTTGCCAAAGTTTATCGCGACAATCTTATGGTGAGGTTAGAAACAAACTACTCAGGATACTCAATATTTAAAAATAAAGGATATGGTACCAGAGAGCATATTTCATTTATCAAAAAAAATGGAATAACTAGACTTCATAGGAAAAGTTTTTTAAAAAAATCAAATCTTATTTAATTCACACCAATCTAAAAAATCTTTTACTAGTTGCTGTTGAACCCTCGACTTTATACCCAACAAAATCCCATTTAATACCGAATGACCAGTAGATTCCAAAATTTTCTTTGGTACTAGCTTCAGCAGAGGGGGTTGGCTTACAGATACCCCGAGAAGCGCCTCGCCTTCTAACCCAATATCAGTTGCTCCCAAATTCGCTTTCAAAATAAGATTAAAATCATCTATCATCCCCAAGCCATCCAATCTACTTTCAAGTGCACTCATTTTTAAAATTCCATCTTTATTTTCTACCGCAATTGAGACAACAGGATTAATATCTAATTGAAAAACCCTAAAACTTGTTACTGTATACTTATATCTACCTAATCCTTCTGGTACTAATTTTTTGGAGTCAAGCATTGCTCCAACAACTCTTTCTTCTTCCAAGAGATATTTAGAAAGATAATCTTTATTACATGTTATAGAAAGCTTTAGTTTCTGTTTAGCATCAAAAGACAATAGCATTTTCTATATTCCTCCAATGCTTATTTGATCTCTTTTTTTTTTACTATTAATCATGAGCAAACAAGTTGCATATTTAGGCCCAAAAGGAACATACGCAGAAAAAGCAGCTCATATATTATCAAAGCTTGCAAATTTTCAGACACCTATATTTGTACCATGTAATGGGTTACATTCGGTCATTAAATTATTAGCGTACAACAATTGTGATGCTGCAATAGTACCTATAGAAAATTCGGTAGAAGGGGGTGTTACGACGACTCTGGACGCCCTTTGGAAATTTCCTGAAATTTTTATAAATAAAGCAATTGTTTTACCTATAAAACATGCATTAATTAGTGATGGAGAACTTTCAAACATTTCAGAAGTATTATCTCATCCGCAAGCATTGGCTCAATGTTCAGAATGGTTATCTGAAAATCTTCCAAATGCAATTCCTCTCCCCACAAATTCAACGTCAGAAGCTGTCAATATGGTTAAGGGGAGTAAATTTAGAGCTGCCATCGGTTCAAAATCATTAATTCAAATTGGAGGACTTAAAGAATTAGCCTTTCCTATTAATGATGTTCCAGGTAATTGCACTAGATTTGTCTTATTGAGTAAGGAAGCAAATTCAAATCAAGCGAATATTGCGAGTTTTGCTTTCTCTCTAATATCAAATAAACCCGGTGCTTTGCTTAAAGCTTTAAATAATATTGCCGATTTTGGATTTAATATGAGTAAAATTGAGTCTAGACCCTCTAAAAGAGAATTAGGCGAATACATAATTTACATTGATTTTAGAAAGGCTAAAGTTCAGTTTGTTCATGAATTAGTCAAATGGAGTGGTATAGATAAATTGCCAAAGGGATCTAGAATACTCGATGTAGGTTCTGGAATAGGGGGAAGTTCCAGGATTCTTGCAGAATATTATGACTTCAATGTAACTGGCATTACAATTAGTCCGGGCCAAGTTAAAAGAGCGAGAGAACTTACTCCTAGTAGCCTAAATTGCAACTTCCAGGTTATGGATGCTTTGGATTTGAAATTTGAAGATGGATCATTTGATGCTGTATGGAGTGTTGAGGCTGGAGCACATATGAATGATAAAATTATGTTTGCAGATGAAATGTTGAGAGTTTTAAGACC
>CACBGC010000028.1 GCA_902538695.1 uncultured Synechococcaceae cyanobacterium
TAAAGAATATTTTTGACCCTCAAGGTATTTTGCCTCCTTTATGAGGTAACTTCTTAAGTATAAAAAAACTTACAATGGCAAATTTCTCAAGATATTTATCAAAAAATTGGTTAGATGATCCAAAGTCAAATATTCTCTCAGGCTTAGTTGTTGCTTTTGCAATGATCCCAGAAGCAATTGCTTTTTCAGGTATAGCTGGTGTAGACCCTAAAGTTGGCCTTTTTGGTGCATTTTGTTTATCCATAACAATTGCGATTGTTGGAGGAAGAAGAGGGATGATCACTTCAGCTACAGGTTCAACAGCTCTTTTAATGACTGGACTTGTTGCTTATGGAGAATCACAAGCTCCTGGATTAGGAGTCCCATATCTTATAGCAGCTGGAATATTAACTGGAATATTCCAAATTCTTTGGGGATATTTAAGACTTGCCTACCAAATGAGATTCGTGCCAACAGGAGTATTAAGTGGATTTGTAAATGCACTAGCACTTTTAATATTTCAAGCACAACTCCCTCAGTTAGGAATAGGTATTAAAGAATCAAAAGAATTAGTTGAACAAACTACAAGTCAATATCCAGTTAACTCTCAGATTCCAGTAGTTTGGATTCTTGTAATCCTAGGATTAGTAATTATCTACGGGCTTCCAAAAATCACAAAAGTAGTCCCGTCTCAACTTATTGCAATAGTAGTAATTACTCTTATAAGCATATTCTTTAATCTAGATGTCCCAACTGTTAGCGATTTGGGTAAATTGCCTGATGGATTACCAAGTATTTCTCTTCCTTTTGGATCAATAGAAAATGGGAAAGTCCCTTTTAGTCTTGAAACATTAGGAATAATTTTGCCGACTTCACTTGCGATATCTCTCGTTGGTTTAATGGAAACCTTTTTAACTCAAGATATTTTAGACGATGTAACTGATACGAGTTCTAATAAAAATAAAGAAGCAAGAGGACAGGGAATCGCAAATATTGTGGCATCCTTGTTTGGTGGAATGGCAGGGTGTGCCTTAGTTGGGCAATCTGTTATGAATACTGAGAATGGTGGTAAATCTAGATTATCAACCCTCTCTTCAGGTATATCTCTACTAATTATGATTATCCTCTTGAAGTCTTGGATTGGAGCAATACCAATGGCTGCTTTAGTAGCAATCATGATAACTATCGCAATAAGTACAGCAGATATAAATGGATTAAAAAATATTAGAAAGATACCTAAAAGTGATACTGCAGTTATGCTTATGACTTTTGCAGTTACGATGCTCACAAAACCTCATAATCTTGCACTTGGAGTTATTGCAGGAGTTGCATTAGCTGCAATTCTATTCAGCAGAAAAGTCGCGAAAGTTATAACTGTCTCAAGAGCGAAAGAAAATAATTTGACTACCTACAAAGTAAAAGGACAATTATTTTTTGTAAGCAAAATTTATTTTTTACAAGGATTTGATATTCATGAACATCCAGAAAATATTGTAATCGATATGTCTTCAGCTCATATTTGGGATCAAAGTGGTGTTGTTGCCCTTGAGCAAATTATTAGAAAATTCCAGAATGGTGGTTCTAAAGTTGAGATTGTAGGACTAAATAAAGAAAGTCTTAACTTATTTGAGAGACTAGGTGGTTTAGAAAGCGCTCATTAAAAAAGTTAATTAAGACTAACTTGTTGATAACAAAACCAAAGCCATTGCTGAAAAAGCAAATTTCTATGAGATCTCCAAGCGGTTTTTGAACTATTCGGATCAAAATTTTCGGGAGGAGGAACATCTCCCTTTTCTTTGTCTCTTTCAATTTCACTAATAATTCTATGCACCGTATATTCAGGATGTCCTAAATGCATAAGTTGTTTTTGATCATTAGATTCAAATATTGTATATCCAACATTTTCTCCATAAGCTAACAAATTCAATTTTCCATCTTTCTGGGCCTTCTCCATTTCCAAATCTGGTAATCCAGCAAATCTACTTTGAGGACAAATAAATTCATCATCTTGTGTACCCATCAAAGGATGACCAGGAACAAGACTTTTTAAGGGGAATACCCCAAATAATTTCCTATCAAAAACTTTCTTATTGACCCCTGCCAAATAAGCCAGGGCAAAGCCAGCCCAACATAATCCAAGAGTACTCGCACAAGAATTTCTGGCTTCATTTACAATTTTCACAAATTCATTCCAATACTTAACCTCCTCAAAGGCTAGGTGCTCAATAGGTGCTCCAGTAATAATGATTCCATCTAACGGTTCTGGATTATTTGCTTCTTCCCAAGTAATGTAAAGATTATTCAGATGATTAAGATCCCATGTTTTATAAGAATGAGTTTTAAGCTTTATCCAAACTGGCTCAATTTGAAGAGGAGATAATCCAAGTGGATGTAGTAAGTTAAATTCATACTGCTTTCCAAGAGGCATTATATTTAAAATACCAATCCTAAGAGGACGTATATCCTGTCTTTTTGCCAATTCTGGTTCAATCCAAGATATATGATTTTTCTCAACATCACTAATCTTGTGATAGTTACTAGGAATTATTAAAGCCAATAAATATCTTTTCCTATGTGATTTGTGAAAGTGCTTGTTCGAAATCTGCTTTTATATCATCAATATGTTCAATTCCTACAGAAACTCTTACCATCGTAGGAGTTACACCTGCAGATAATTGCTCTTCTTCAGATAATTGCTGATGAGTTGTTGAAGCAGGATGAATTACTAATGTTTTTGAATCCCCTACGTTAGCAAGGTGGCTCGCTAATTTTAAGGAATCAATAAATTTTACTGCATTTTCATAACCCCCATTGAGAGAGAACATAAGCATGCAACCCATTCCCCTTCCAGTAGTATATTTTTTAGCACTAGAGTAATATGGATCAGATTCCAGTCCAGGATAATTAACACTACTTACATTAGAATTAGAATCTAGCCATTTTGCTAATTCAAGAGCATTAGAAGTTTGTCTTTCTATTCTTAAACTTAGAGTTTCCAAACCCTGCAAAAGCAAGAAAGAATTAAAAGGACTTTGAGCCGATCCCCAGTCTCTGAGGCATTCAAGTCTTGCTCTTAACGCAAAAGCTATATTTCTATTATCAGGTACTCCCAAAGATTTGCAGATATCACTGCCGAAACCAAAAGCATCCCAATGAACGAGCCCATGATAAGCAGCGCTTGGCTCACTCATTAATGGAAATTTACCATTTCCCCAATCAAAGGTTCCGGCATCAACAATAACCCCTCCGATACTTGTTCCATGTCCACCGATCCATTTTGTTGCACTTTCCACAACAACATCGGCTCCAAAATCAATTGGTCTTATTAAAGCACCACCAGCACCAAGGGTATTATCCACTATTAATGGAATTCTATTTTCCTTTGCCAAAGCAGATAGTCCCTCAAAATCTGGGATGTTGAACCTAGGATTTCCCATTGATTCGACATATATTGCTTTGGTTTTATCATCAATTTTATTTCTAAAACTATCGATACTATCGCCATCTGCAAATTTAACTTCAATTCCTAATCTTGGAAATTGTACCTTAAATTGATTGTAGGTCCCACCATATAGAAAAGAAGTAGAGACAAAATTATCCCCTGCAGTCATACAGTTCACTATTGCCAAGAATTGAGCGGCTTGACCTGAAGATGTTGCAAGTGCTGCCATACCTCCCTCCAAAGCTGCCATCCTTTTTTCGAAGACATCTGTGGTGGGATTCATAAGTCGAGTATAAATATTTCCAAATTCTTTTAATCCAAAAAGATTCGCTCCATGCTCTGCATTATCAAAGACATAGGAACTAGTTTGATATATGGGTACTGCTCTAGAATTTGTAGTTGGATCAGGAACTTGGCCTGCATGTAACTGAAGTGTCTCGAACTTTTGGTTGCTCAAAATTTTTTAAATAATCCTATTATCTATTTAACTTAGAAAAGGTCAAAAAAAAAACAAAAAAAAGATAAATATTTATAAATCCTTTTTTAATGAGGGGTAATTATCTTTCATATATGTACTCAAATCCTCTGTTATCGCAGATCTGAGTTTCTCAATATTTGCAGATTCAATTATTGGAAAAGTTTTATTAGCCTCAGGATCTTTTTCAGTAATTGATTTCCAATTCTTACCAACATCTTTTTCAGAGTTGTTAAGAACCTCATCAAAATTGAAACACTTATCATTGTTCTTAGCATCAAATTCCCTAAAAGCTCTATTTATAAGCTCTTTTCTATTTTCATATAGATTCTTAGCTTTTAAAGTATCTGGAAGACCCATAACTGGTTGTAATTCCTTAAGAAGTTTTATTTCCTCTTCAATTAAGAGTGTCCAAACACCATATTTATTTTTTGGAAGATTAGAATTACTAAAAATATTAATTTCATCAAGGTAAAAATTTAACCATAGATAATAAGATTTTTCTTCAATAGTTTTTTTAACGGATATCTTTTTATTTTGGATCTTTGGGAGTAACTTTTCTGCCTTCTTTAAAAACTGTCTGTCTTCTCTTTCTAAATTTATTAATCCCCATCTTTGGCTGTATTCCCATAAATCTTCGTATCTTGTTAAGTCTTCTTGATTCCAACCAAGAGCTTTAAGTTCATGAGAACGATGAGTTAATTCCTTTTTCAAAAAAAACCTTTTAAACCATAATAATTCTAACCCTGCAATCAAGATTAGTAAATAAATTAAGAACTTTGCTTTCTAGCAAATTAGAAAAATAATCAATTATTAAAATATTTATTAATAATTTTCAATACTTTGATATAACTAGGATTTTTTTTAGAAATTTGATCACTAAATTCATTTGTTTTAAGGGCGTTTTGCTCTTTTTCAATAAATAATTTCTTATAAAAGTTTTCAATATCATCAAAAAGATAATCTCCTTTTAATTTTTCATTTAGTTCGAAAGATAATTCAGATTTCACAGATTCTTGGCAAAAATTAGTAATTTCTTCTGAACTAATTAAAACCTTATAAATTTCTTTTTTTTCTTCTGAATTAGCATTAAAGCATAAATAAATCAGATTAATCATTGAACAATTGTTATTTTTAATTTTGAATTCTTTATAAATGTCTGGCCAAAATTTTAAAGATTTTAGACCTTCTAAACCTCCTTGACTGAGAGAGTATTTATTACACCAATTTACAAATTCCGAGATATCTTTTGGACATCTGTTGAGTTGCAAAAGCATATCTGATAAAACTTGTCCTGCTTGAAAATTGCGTGTTGGTTTTCCTTCAGTTGGTAGAGTCATACTCCCTAAGACATCAGCCTTAACAGCATTTAATTGAGAAAAAGTATAATCTCCTTTTTCACAAAATTTATCATTAATTATTTCCCTTGCACTAATTATTTCTTCCCCATAACCAAGTTCTTTTAATGAAAGAAATTTATTCTCTAATTTATTTTCTTTTCTAACTTTTATTGATACTGATGCGGCCTGATCTAAACATTGAGTTAACAAAATCGTATTAATGGTAGGCAGCATTCCTGGCTTATCGGAATGAAAGTTATTTACAAAACCTGCAAATATTGATGAGATATTTTTTATTGATTTTATATATTGACATTCAATATTATGAACTCCAGGAGAAACTTGAATTTTCGGTGATAATTGATTCAAAATGCGCGCTCCTATTAATGCTGTTAGCGCATCAGGATGGCAGAAATTTGCAGTAAAACTATCATTAGGATTTCGTAAAGCTCCGTGACGATGAAATCCTGTAAAAAAAGCTAAATTTGGATATTTATTACAGAGAATAAAAGGGTTTTTATTTTGATTATCAATACAAAAAGAACCGACGAGACAGCCAAGAACCACATTTTCTCTTTTCAAATTTTTTCTGAGTTCTAAAGCATGTTTAACATCATCCTGTATGTGATTACTGTTTGAAGCAAGAATAACTATCTCACATTTCAAGAGAAGATCTTTTAGATCAAAAGACTTTATTTTTCCCTCTGAAGAATAATTTCCCATTCTCTTAATCTTTTCAATAATCTCATTATCCATATCAGAAATAACATCATTTGAGAAAGCACCTAACAAATCTCTATCTTCCCTAGGAGCCAAGAGAATATTATTTGAGTTTCCATGCATAGCACAGTTGTATGCTAGTGATGCAGGATATAAACCAACACTGTAAAATCCAACTTTGCTATTATCCATATCTTTAATCAATGAATAAAAATATTTTTCATCTTTGATGTTTTCTACGAAATTATTCTTCATTTTTGGAAACTCTTGATAATTTTTTTAATTTCTTACCCATACCAACATTTTTCTACATTAAAGCAATTTTTGACCATAGCAAATTATTTATTGAAAATATTGAGCTTTTTTATTTATAATTTCTATGAAAGTGGAAATTAAAAGAAAAATAATTATAAATATGGAATATATTGCAAGTAATTTAAATGAACAAAAACAATTAATTTCTTCTAAAAATATCTTATTTATTCAAGACATTGACGGAGTTTGTATCCCTTTAGTTAAAGATCCAATGACTAGAGAATTAGAATCAAAATATATCTATGCAGTAAAAGAATTTGCCGAGGAATTCTTTGTATTAACTTGCGGGGAACATGAAGGTCCAAGAGGAGTTAACAGAATAATAGAGAGGAGTTTAAGGAGCACTACTAAGCCTAAAAATAAAGAACTATATTTAAGAGGTTTAGCTGCATGTGGAGTAGAGTATCAAGACTGTAATGGTGAAATAAGTTTTGAAGGAGTCTCAGAAAAAGAACTTAGTTTTTTATCTAAAGTACCTAGTTTAATAAGACCAAAATTTAATTATATAGTTAAGAATATTTTTCCCGAACTTAGCCAAGAGGATATCAATTTTCACGCAATAAAATCAATATGTGAAACGCGCTTCTCGCCAACGATTAATTTCAATAGTCTTTTTGATTTGGTTCATGAAGATTCTGATAAAAAAAAGCTTATTCAAATTAGTTTTGAAAAAATGATGAATGAAATCATTTTAAAAGCAGAATCCGAAGGCCTCAAAAACTCATTTTTCCTTCATATTTCACCAAATTTAGGTAATAAAAATGGTAGAGAAACAATTAAACTTTCTTCTCAAGACGATATCGGATCAACAGACATACAATTACTTATTAAAGGAGCAGTTAAAGATTCTGGAGTTTTATTTCTTTTAAATAAATTTATTGCGGATAAAACTGGTAAAGCTCCTTTTGGAAGAAATTTTAATTTTAGAAACTCTCCAAATTCTGTTATGGAAAAGATTGATTTATGCAAAAGAACTATTCAAAAAGAAGATATGCCTTTGATTGTAGGAGTTGGTGACACAGTCACATCAAAAAAAAATAATGATGACAAAAGTTATTCAAGAGGAGGAAGTGACAGGTCTTTTCTAGAATTAATACAAATATTAGGTAATGAATTTGGAATTAATAATAAAATAATTTTTGTAGATAGTAGTTCTGGTGAAGTTGAAAGACCCTCTACAAAAAAAACTGGTTTAATAGGGATCAGTGATGTTCATGACAACTTAAATTTTGACATAGTTTTTAAAAATGGTCCCAAAGAATACATAAGTTGGTTTATTGAACTTGCTAATGAGAGATCAAACTTTAAAAAAAATTGTTGACTTTTTTATTTTCGAATGACAATTTATAAATAATAGATTCATGAAAGAAAATTTCCCCTCAATATATAAAGAACCTATAGAAACATTACAAATTAACATAGGTTATAAATGCAATCAGGCTTGTAAGCATTGTCATGTCAATTCGAGTCCCCTAAGGACTGAAAAGATGTCCAATGAAATGATATCTCTTATTCCAAAGATAATTGAAAAATACAAAATCAAGACTTTAGATATTACAGGTGGTGCTCCGGAACTTCACCCAGAATTTAAAAACCTAATAACCAGCTTGAGCTCAAAACAAGTTGATATCATTGATAGGTGCAATTTGACAATTTTTTTTGAAGAAGGTTATGAAGATCTACCTCAATTTCTTGCAAAAAATAAAGTGATAGTTACTGCTTCTCTACCGTGTTATGAAAAAAATAATGTTGATTTTCAAAGGGGTTTTGGCGTTTTTGAAAAAAGTATTAATGCCATAAAAATTCTTAATGATTTAGGCTATGGAAAGAAAGAAAATGGATTACAATTAAACCTTGTTTACAATCCTGTAAGTCCAATTCTGCCACCTTCTCAGGAAATATTGGAGAAGGATTATAAAAAAATCCTATTCGAAAAATACAATATCGTTTTTAATAATTTATACACAATAACTAATATGCCAATAAATAGATATGAAGAATCTCTTAGAAGAGAAGGGAAACTAAATACTTATTACAAATTACTAAAAGAAAATTTTAATGAAAAAAATTTAGAAAATCTAATGTGTAAAAACACAATTAGCGTAAATTGGCTAGGAGAAATTTATGATTGTGACTTTAACCAACAGATAAATTTCCGAGAGAATAAAGGACCAAAGACACTTTTTGATCTCTTGGATGAATCATTTACTTTCGACTACGGGGTAGCTGTAAAAGATCATTGTTTTGCTTGCACTGCAGGTGCAGGGTCAAGTTGTGGAGGGTCTTTAAGTTAAAACCTACTAAATGCAATTAGGACAAATTGCTCTCACATTTAAAGAGGATTCAATTAGTTTAAAACCATTAACTTTTGCTGCAACTTTGCCTGCCTCTAAAACCTCATCATTTTCGAATTCTTCTGTTCTTCCACACCTAATGCAAATCAAATGATGATGATCCGGTGTGTCGTTACTAAGCAATTCATATCTGTGTCCACCCTCACTGAGTTCTAATTCATGAAGCAAACCCATTTGTACTAAAAGTCTTAAAGTTCTATAAATTGTTGCTAGTGAAACTTTCGAGCTTGTTTTAACTAACTTTTCATGAACCTCTTCAGCACTAAGATGCTTACCAGAGCCAATATTTTCAAATAGATTAAGAACCTTTAACCTCTGAGGAGTTAGTCTCTTCCCATCTTTATGTAATCCATCACCAAGAGGAGATGTGATTACTTTGTATTGAGAGGATAATGACAAAATTAACCTTTGGCTATTCTCAATAATAACTCTAGATGAGAGTAAAACAACTTATTTATTTAAAATGTTTACTTAAGTTCTTCAAAATATTATGTTAAATGTATCTTTATGTGTAAATGATGAATGATCAAGAAATCTCTTCTGATAAATTGTCATCGAAAGTAAACGCCTTGATAATTATTGATATTCAGGAAAAAATAATAAGACCAATTTTTAATAAGGATTCAATAATCAAAAACATTAAAAAAATAATAAATGCTTACCAAATTTTAGAAGAAAACATATTTATTTCTGAACAGAACCCACTCAAATTAGGAGCAACGATACCTGAATTATCACCCACAGTAGAATTTAGAAAATTTGAAAAAATGGAATTCAGCCTAGCTAAATTAGAAGATTTTTTGAAAGAACTCAAAGATAAGAAAATTACTAATTTAATAGTTTGTGGGATCGAAACGCATATTTGCATTCAACAAACAGTCTTAGATTGTTTACAAAAAGGATTTGAAGTTATTCTCATATCAGATTCCATGGGAAGTCGAAATAGGGTAGATCATGAAATAGCATTACAAAGAATGACTCAGAGTGGGGCGATATTAACAACAACTGAATCAATAATTTTTGAATTATGCAAAACTGCGGATAGAGAAGAATTTAAAGAAATTAGAAACATAATAATGAGTTAAATAAAAATAAAGACTGGTTTGTTGTTTTAAGATAATTTAAAATTTTATTAAAGATAAATTTTAAGGTTTTATTTGAATATGAAATTAGTTACTGAAAACTTCCTGCTGGCAATATCTATTTTTTTTATTGGAACTTTATTGTCGATAATAATTTCAAAAGTTTCAAAAATATTTTTTAAAAAGATTTCCAAAAGAACAAAAACAAATTTGGATGATTTTATTTTTGAGGTGATCTCTGGAATTATAAAACCTATAGGTTTCCTCCTATCATTTTATTTTTCAATTGACTATTTTTTTGCTGATGAAATAACTTTCATCTCTGTCTTATTGAATATTTTGAAATTATTTATATTAATAATCATAATAAAAGCTCTCAACAAAGTTTTAATAAGATCTTTAACAGAATCGACCTCAAAAATTAATGATTCCTCAATTAGTTCGATGGTATCTTCACTAACTCCATTGATAAAAGCATTAACATGGACTATTGGCTCAATTTTTTTCTTACAAAATATAGGTGTTCAAATGAC
>CACBGC010000029.1 GCA_902538695.1 uncultured Synechococcaceae cyanobacterium
CTTTTCAAAATCAAGAAGGTAACGTTTAGCCATAATTTACACAGTTAATACTTTAGGCTGCTTATCAAGTCCAATCGCAGAAAAACCATGTTTTAAAGAAGCTGCTCCAATAAATTCCATCTTTTCAAGAGAAATGTTATTTCTTCCCCAACTAAAGTTTGTATGACACTTTTCAAATTCTAAAATCATAGCTTCTGCAAAACAAGCAAACATCTCTCTCTGCGGATTTTGCATTTCCGCAAGTTCCATCATATTCCAACCAATATCATTAAAAAACTCTACTATACCGCCTTTTAAAACATGGAGACAGAAATGGTGGCGATGATATGGCACTAATTGGAGGGATAGGTTCGATAAATAATAGACCAGTGTTGATGTTAGGGCATCAGAAAGGAAGGGATACAAAAGAAAATGTAGTAAGAAACTTTGGGATGGCAAAACCAGGAGGTTACAGAAAAGCTCTTAGATTAATGCAGCATGCAAATAGATTCTCTTTGCCAATTCTTACATTTATTGATACTCCAGGAGCCTATGCTGGTTTAAAAGCTGAAGAACAGGGGCAAGGGGAAGCGATTGCAAGAAACCTCAGAGAGATGTTTGGATTAAAAGTCCCAATCATTGCTACTGTCATTGGAGAAGGAGGTTCAGGAGGTGCACTTGGAATTGGTGTTGCCGATAGGTTACTAATGTTTGAACACAGTGTTTACACAGTTGCTAGTCCAGAAGCATGTGCATCAATTTTGTGGAGAGATGCTGCCAAGGCACCAGAAGCTGCATCAGCACTTAAAATTACAGGTAAAGATTTACTTAAATTGGGGATAATTGATGAAGTATTACCAGAACCTTCTGGTGGGAATAATTGGGCTCCTTTAGATGCTGGTAATACACTAAAAGAGGCTATAGAGAAACACCTTAATACTTTACTGCAAATGCCTGAAGAAGAATTAATTGAGGAAAGATATAAAAAATTTAGGATTTTAGGTAAATTTATCGAAGCAAATAATATTGAAGAGATTTATAGTGAAATCCCCCAAAAAACTGAATAAATTGAAACTAGCTTTTATAACGGGTGCTACTAAAGGTATTGGCAGATCTACTGCAATTACTTTTGCTAATGCTGGTTGGGATTTAATTTTACTCTCCAGGAATATGGATTTAATGGAGAAATTAAAGAGCGAACTGCTGTCTACTAAATCAAAAATTAACCTAGTTAAATGTGATTTATCTAATCCTCTAGAAATAGAACGTTGTGTTAAAGAATCAATTGAGAAGTATGGGTGCCCTTCTGTATTGATAAATAATGCTGGTTGTGCATTTAATGGTCCTTTAGTTGAAATGGATTTAGGTCAATGGGAACAAACTATGCAAATAAACCTCACAAGTGTTTTCCAAATTTGCAGTTCAATAATTCCTCAAATGAGAAAAAATGGTGGTTTAGTTATTAATGTTAGTAGTCATGCCTCTTATAATTCATTCCCCCAATGGGGAGCTTATTGTGTTTCAAAATCTGCACTAGCTATGTTTACTAAATGCTTGAGGGAGGAGGAGAGATCTAATTCAATAAGAGCGTGCACAATAACTCTTGGCTCAGTAAATACTCCTCTTTGGGACTCCGAATCAATCAATTCTGATTTTGATAGAACTTCTATGCTCTCCTCAAAAGAGGTATCAGAAACTATTCTCTACATGGCTCAAAAACCTGAATCGCAATTAATCGAAGACTTGACTTTGATGCCTTCTGGTGGTGCCTTTTAAACATTTTGTTTATCTTCATGATCTTAAAACAGTGATTTTTTTTAGTGCTATTTGAACCCGATTGAACAAGAGAATGTGATATAGTATATGAGTAATTAAGCTTTTGGAAGATACAGTTAATTAAGTTGCATACAATTTTCTGTTAAGAATTTTATGACCTCTACATTACCCAACGATAATATTAGAAACTTTGACGACCAGATTACTAATAAACTAATTTCTGAGATTATAAGAGACAGAATTAAGAATTCTGGGACAAGATTTAGTGCCAACGATAATATTTCTGATTTTATAAATCCTGGTGAATTAGAAATTTTAGAAAAAGAAGTAGCCTCAAGAGTTAAAGACTTACTAAAGTCCCTAGTAATAGATGTTGAAAATGATCATAATACTCAAGAAACTGCTGAAAGAGTTTCAAAAATGTATTTAAATGAAGTTTTTAAAGGCAGATATCATGAACAACCTAAAGTTACAAGTTTCCCTAACGACAAGAATCTTGATGAAATTTATACAGTTGGCCCAATTTCTGTCAGATCTGCATGTTCGCATCATTTAGTACCAATTTTAGGAGAGTGTTGGATAGGTATTAAACCTGGAAATAAAGTCATAGGACTTTCAAAATTTGCGAGAGTTGCTGATTGGGTCTTTTCAAGACCTCATATTCAGGAAGAAGCAGTAATGATCCTGGCAGATGAAATTGAAAAACTGTGTGAACCTAAAGGTTTAGGCATTATTGTAAAGGCCCAACATTATTGTATGAAGTGGAGAGGAGTAAAAGAACCAAATACAAGTATGATTAATTCTGTGGTTAGAGGCGATTTTAGACATGATTTAAGCTTAAAACAAGAATTTTTTGAGCTTGTAAAACAGCAGTCAGCTACTAATAATTACTAAATTCTTTTTAACAACTTAAAAATTTCCTCTGTTTTTTTAATATCTTTTAAACCTGGAGATATTTCAATACTGCTTGAAATATCTAATCCATCTGGTTTAAAGTCAGTGAGGATTTCATCAATCCATTCAATTGATATTCCTCCTGCTAACCACCATGGTTTGCTAAATTGCAAATTCTTCAGATAATTAGAATTTATTTTTTTCCCTGAACCTCCATAAGTTTCTTTATTCCAAGAATCAAGTAGTATCGCATCTACAAAATCCTCAAAAGGTTTTATTTTATCTATGTCCTTTTCCGTTTTTATTCTGAAAGCCTTCCATAGGCCAATATTGGGAATTTTTTCCCTTATTCTTTTGCAATAATCAATATCCTCATCTCCATGTAATTGAATTATAGTTTCACTTGGATTGCCTAAGAAGTTTTTGATAATTAAATCTATAGGACAATTTTTCACAACTGTTACTCTATCGATTTTTGGATAAAAATTTTCTAGGATTTTAAATATTTTTTTCTTAATTTCAGCTGATACATACCTTGGAGACTCTTCAACCGAAATAATGCCAATTGCATTTGCTCCTAATTTAGCGACTTGAAGAGCTTGTTCTTCAGAAGTTAGTCCACAAATTTTAACTAAAGGATTAGTCTTGGGCATATAATTATCCTGCATGTAAGATTAATATTATTGCTAAATATAGCGGAGATTATTTTTGAGAAGTTGGCAAATTTTTAAAATATGGGGAATTCCCTTTAAAGTTCATCCCTATTGGTTTGTTATTCTCTTTGTGTTCTCATGGAGTATAAGTAATCAAGTCAATTTATATTCTGGCGATATCTTCAATAATAAAGAAGCTTGGATTATAGGGTTTTTAACTTCTTTTTTCTTACTATCTTCAATTATTTTTCATGAGGTTTTTCATACTTTTGTTTCAATTAATCAGGGTGTAAAAATAAAAAAAATTACTTTTTATTTTTTAGGAGCAATTTTACAAATAGATAAGTACTGTCAAACTGCTTTAGGTAATATAAAAATTGCAATTGTTAGACCTCTTCTATGTTTCGCTACAGCATCTATCCTAATTTTAATTAGTAATAACAGTGCATCTCAAGAACAAATAGCAGTTAATGTAATTTCAAGAGTAGGTATATTTAATTTATTCTTAGGCTTCTTAAATTTGATTCCAATTGGTTCTTTAGATGGGGGGAATTTATTAAAAAGTATTATTTGGCATTTCTCAGGGAGTAAAAATAAAGGAAGAAATTTCCTCAATAAAGTAAATTTATTATTATCTTTTTTTGTTTTATTTTTTGGGATAATTTGTTTATTTAGATTTAACTTCTACGTTGGTTTTATTCTTTCTTTTTTGGGCTTGTTTGGAGTTAATTCTTCAAAATCTGAAAGTCAATTTTTTAAAATTGAAAATATACTTAAATTTAGTAAAGTTTCTGAGATTAAATTAAAGCCATTGAGGAAAATTGAAGATGATTCAAATTTCTCAGAATTTAATAAATTAATAAAAAATAAGAAGGATGCATCGGAAAAATATTTTTTTGTTACGAATAATGGTAGATGGATCGGTTTTGTTGATGAGGATATTTTAAAAACTGTTTCCTTAAAAAAATGGGAACGGAACTTTGTTGGAGATTTTAAGAAACCAATCGATAGTTTTGAAAGTGTGTCTTATAACGATAAATTATGGAGAACTATAGAAAGACTTGAAGAAACAAATGAAGGTTTTTTATTGGTTCTAAATGCTGCAGATATCCCTTTGGGGATAATTGATAGGTCAAAAATTGGAAACTTTGTATTGAATAAATTAGGTTTTAATTTACCTTCAGATATTGTTAACAAATTAAACTTTAAAAATCATTATCCCTTAGGAATTGAATTGCCGAGAATAATTAATTCAATGAAGCAGAAAGGAGATCTTTAATAATTCTTGTCATTAAAATTTTCTATTTTTTATTATCTATGGCAATATTTTTGAAATTTATATTTGATTTATTTTTCAGGAACGAATTTCTCAAATGTTGAACTATTTCATCGTTTGTTAGTTTTAAATTTACTTTTGGTGGAGCTTCTTCTCTGAATAATTTGAACCACAAATCTCTTGAAGGATTTGTTTGAATTTCTCCATGTTGAAGGAATGCACCTTGTTTACGAAATTGAGCACTACCTATTCTTTTAAACCCATCCTGATCAACTAAATCGGAAATTAATGAAGTCCCAAAACAATTTGTTTTAATGCTTGATTTTCGTAAATTACCATATTGTAAGTTTAGACCTAATTCTCTAAAACTTTTAATTAACCAATTATTAACCATTTCATAACTCAAGACTTTATAGTAAGTTTTTTTAAATGTTAATGCATATGTTATGCCTCCTGAATGCAGAACAGCCCCCCCTCCAGAGGGACGTCTAACAATATTAATTTCCCCATTTGATAATAAATTTTTCCAATGAAAAGGAATTTCCTTTTGGTGATAGCCAATTGAAATCCAATCTCCAGTCCAATAGTAGAACCTCAATGTGAGAATTATTTCAGGATTCGAAATTGTCTTATCTAAAGAATTTAAATCTAAAGCCATTTGATCAAATCCAGGTAAATTATTTGTTGAAAAAATTAAAGCCTGATTTTTAATTCCCAAAATTAACTTTGTAGGTTTATTTATGATAATTTTCAATAAATTTTTTCTTTCAATTTGTTAATTACGTAACATCATTTTGTAATAGTGTTTCAAATCTTCTCTTTTCGGTGGAGAATATAGAAAATAATTTTTTTACCATGGAGCCAACTCAAACAATTAATCTTATTGCATTAAGCCTCATAGTTGTTATGCATGCAGGAGTTTTAGCTTTAAGACTGGGAATTAGTTTAGGTAGGAACTAAAGTCTATTAGAAAATTTAAAATTTATAAGGTAATAATAAAGTAAGACTGAATTAATTTATTCAGTAAAAATATCAAGTATTTAATTTGTCAAAATCTTTTAAAAATAGTATTTCCCAAAATATATATTTAGGGTCTTTATTTATAAAAAGACAACAGGAACGGAATAATTTTGTATCATTGGTTTTTTTAATTATAAAAATTAGCTTTTCACTTTTAGCGATAATAAGCCTGCTTAAGCTTGGCTATAGTTCTAAAGTAAGGTTGACCAGATTAAGGGAAATTGAAGACTCATTTTTATACGAAAAATATAGATTTAATGTTTTAACAGATAAGTTTGATGATTTATTCTCTTCTGAAGGTGAGCAAAGATTTATGAAGGATCAGGATCAAATAATTTCTAGGGACATTATCAGAGTAATATGGCGTTGATAAGGATGATCTTCAATCATTCTACTTTTCATTTTTCTATTAACTTTTTTGCTGGTGAGTAAGAACATTAAGGGTTTGGTCCTAATAACAGGAACAACTTCAGGAGTTGGATTAAATACTCTAAAACCTCTATTAAGATTTGGATGGGAGGTTGTAGCAGTTAATCGATCAAATAAAAGAGCTATAAAAATAGCTGAAGAATTATTGACAAAAGAGGAAATTAAAAATGTTCACTTTATAGAAATAGATCTTTCTAACTTGGATGATGTGAGAAAAGGTTGCGATGAAATATTAGAAAGATTCAAGAAGCCAATAAATTCTCTTATTTGTAATGCAGCAGTTTATAAACCAAGACTAAAGAGACCTGAAAGGTCTGCTCAGGGATTTGAAAACTCAATGGCAGTAAATCATTTTGGGCATTTTCTTATGATAAACCTTCTTATGGAAAATATTTTATCTTCTGAAAGAGAAATTGTTTTAAATGGCAAATCAACTGTATTCAAGCCAAGAATTACAGTATTAGGGACTGTTACGGCTAATTATTCAGAACTTGGAGGAAGGATACCCATTCCTGCTCCAGCTGATTTGGGAGATTTATCTGGATTCAAAAATGGTTTTTTATCTCCAATAAGTATGGCGAATGGAAAGAAATTTAAACCTGGTAAGGCTTATAAGGATAGTAAACTTTGTAATATGGTAACTGTTCAGGAATTATCAAAAAGATATCCTGTAGAGAAGATTATTGTAAATTCTCTATATCCTGGATGTGTTGCTGATACAAAACTTTTTAGGGATACACCTTGGTTATTTAGATTCCTTTTCCCTATATTTCAAAAATTCATAACAAAAGGATATGTTTCACAAAGATTGGCAGGTGAGAGGGTCGCTAAAGTGGCAACTTATAAAGAATTTGCCAAACCATCAGTTCATTGGAGCTGGGGAAATCGTCAGAAAACTGGCAGAAAAGCTTTTTCTCAAAAGTTGTCAAAAAGAATAATTGATACTAAGACCTCTCAACAAACTTATGATTTAACAAGCCAATTGGTTGGATCAAATTAGTGAAGGCTAATCAAATCCTAATAAATCAAAAATTTCTCTATCTTTAAGTGGATTACCTTCTAAAGGTTCTACGTTCTCAAGCATATTTTTGGCAAGAGATAAATATTCGTTTTGAACTTCAATAACATCTTCAGTTGGTTCCATTTCAAAAATGGTGCATTTTTTTAGTCTTGATCTTCTAATGGCGTCTACATCTTTAAAGTGGGCCATAGTTTTTAAACCTGTTCTTTCATTGAATTTATCAATTTGATCAGTGTCTTTTGATCTATTTGCGACTACCCCACCTAATCTGACTTTATAATTTTTTGCTTTTGCTTTAATTGCAGAAACAATTCTATTCATTGCGAATATTGAATCGAAGTCATTAGCAGTGACAATTAGACAATAATTTGCATGTTGTAATGGAGCTGCAAATCCTCCGCAAACCACGTCTCCTAGGACATCAAAAATAACAACATCAGTATCTTCTAATAAATGATGTTCTTTTAATAGTTTAACTGTCTGACCGGTTACATATCCCCCGCACCCAGTCCCAGCAGGAGGACCTCCACTTTCAACGCACATTACGCCATTAAAACCTTCAAACATGAAATCGGTTGGCCTCAATTCTTCGCTATGAAAATCCACCTCTTCGAGAATATCTATAACTGTAGGAACCATTTTGTGCGTCAAAGTGAAAGTGCTATCGTGTTTCGGATCACATCCAATTTGTAGAACCTTTTTACCTAATTTTGAGAATGCTGCAGAAAGGTTTGATGATGTAGTTGATTTTCCGATGCCTCCCTTCCCGTAGACGGCAATAACTAAAGCCCCTTCCTCAATATTTATTTTTGGATCTTGCTTTACTTGAACACTTCCTTCTCCATCAAGAGGTCTATTTATAGTACTTGTCATTTAAAGCTTAAAACACGATATTATTTATATTCTTGCAGCGCAAATACACATGAAATATGTTTCTAAACAAATATGTATTTAATTGTATTAAAAGTATGAAATATGTTCTTATAACTGAATTTTTAGGATTAAATCTATTAGATTATGAGTGAAAATACTCATGACTTAATTATATTTTATTAGTAAAAATTAACTGAAATATGCTTTTGCATCGTATAGAGTTTCATCGCTTATCTCTGGAATTCCTCTCAAGATTGCGTATTTTTCAGTATTTGTTTTAACTTTACCTCTTACAAAAAATGGGACTTTTGTTAATTCAGCTCTACCAGATTCTGTCCAGATAATTCCTTCTTTACTATTTTTTTCTTTATTCTCGTCAGAATTCAAAATGTCATTTGTGTTTGTCGCTGTGTGTCCTAAATGGCTTTGATGACCATCAACAAACTCAAAGTCATGTTTGAACATATCAATAAGATGCTCTTCTAAGCCCATCATTAGGGGATGTACCCAGTCATCAAAAATCACATTTGCTCCTTCCCATCCCATTTGAGGGCTATATCTTGCAGGAACATCTTGAACATGCATTGGAGTACTAATTACTGAGCATGGAATGCCGAGTCTTTTTGCACTATGCCTTTCCATCTGGGTTCCTAAAACTAGTTCAGGGGCCGCCTTTTTCATAGCATCTTCCACTTCTAGATAATTGTTAGTTATCAGAGCTTCTACATTAAGATCTTTTGCAGTAGCTCTTACTTGCCTGGCCATCTCCCTGCTGTATGTTCCAAGACCCACTACTTCAAAGCCCAATTCTTCCTTAGCAATTTTGGCTGCTGCAATTGCATGTGTTCCATCACCAAAAATAAAAACTCTTTTACCAGTTAGATAATTTGAGTCAACTGATTTTGAGTACCAAGGAAGTTTTGATTTATTTTCTAATTCTTCTTTATTAGTTAAAGGAAGATCTAATTTATCATGAACTTCATTTATAAATTCAATTGTATTTTTTATTCCAATAGGAATAGTGTTTGTATATTCCATTCCAAAGTTCCGTTTAAGCCACTCACATGAAGCTTCAGCAATTTCTTGATAAAGACAGATATTTATTTCAGCATCAATTAGTCTTTGAATATCATCAGGACTAGCACCTAATGGAGCAACTACGTTTGTATCTATACCTTGTTCTGAAAGTATGCGTTGGATTTCGATTACATCATCTCTGCATCTAAATCCTAGTAATGAAGGGCCAAGTATATTAACTTTTGGTCTCCTGCCTAACTCCCTCCACCTAAGGGGATTTATTTTGTCTGAAGAACTTACTTTTTCTTTTAAAAGGTTTCTTATTAGTTGATAAAAGGTTTCAGAGGCCCCCCAATTCTCTTTTTTACTATAAGCAGGTAATTCAAGATTCACAATCGGGATATCAAACCCCATCCCTTTCGCAAGTGCTCCAGGTTGGTCTTGGATAAGTTCTGCTGTACAACTTTCTCCGACTAAAAGAGTTTTGGGTTTGAATCGTTCAACCGCTTCCTTAATATTTTTTTTCACTAATTCTGCTGTATCGCCTCCGAGGTCTCTAGCCTGAAAAGTTGTATAAGTTACTGGAGGCCTTTGCCCCCTCCTCTCGATCATTGTAAAGAGAAGATCTGCATATGTATCTCCTTGGGGGGCGTGAAGCACATAATGAATGTCTTTCATTGACGAGGCAATTCTCATAGCACCAACATGTGGTGGTCCTTCATACGTCCAAAGAGTTAATTCCATAGTTTTTAATGAGTTACTAAAGTTTTTGAAGTAAGTATTTGATTTCTTTTTAAAGGTTTGGAGAAGAGACCAGCCAAATCTGCGGCTTGATCAATTCCATGAATTGGACTGAATACCATTTCTATTGACCACTTAGTGCTAATCCCCTCCGCCTCAAGTGGGTTAGCTAAACCCATCCCACAAACTACTAAGTCTGGATTAGATTCTCTCACCCGATCTAATTGTTTT
>CACBGC010000030.1 GCA_902538695.1 uncultured Synechococcaceae cyanobacterium
TGAACTATCCCAACTTGAATTTTTGGTGCTTTCTTTTTTTTCAAATGACTCATTATTTTCTTTTTGATCCGACTTAATAGCATCAACTGGCGAAATTTGATGAATTTTTGAAGCTGTTAGTTCTGGTTGCTTTTCTTTCGTTCCGTCTTTTCTAGTAACAGAATTCATCTTTAGACGTCCCTCAATAACTATATTTTGCCCCTCCTTTAGTTCATCTACCATTTCTTGGGCAATATTGCCCCATCCTATGATTTTGAGATCTCTGGTTGGATCTTCACTGCGTAATCCTTTAAAATTAACAATCATTTCTGCAATTGGAGTTTGGTTTTCTTTGGTATACCTCATTTGGGGAGCACTATTAATGACCGCCTGAATTAAACAATGATTCATTACTTACTATTTAATTAAAGACATACTGATGCAGAATCAAGGAAATTGCTATAAAAATGTTTGGATCCTATCAGGAACTTCGGATGGACCTGTAATAGCTAATATGCTTCTTGAACTAAATTATTCAGTCTTTGCAAGTGTTTTAACTTATAAAGCAGGGCAAGCTTATATTGAGAATCCAAAGTTACATATCATTACAGGGAAATTAAATAATAAAGATCAAATAATTAATTTTATAAATAAAAATAAAATCACATGCGTTGTCGATGCTACTCATCCGTTTGCGGTAATAATTTCTAAAAATCTTAATAATGCATGTAAAGAGATTAATACACCTCTTTTGCTATTTGAGAGGAAATCTCTCATGAATAATACTAATAATTTTTTTTATATTGATGATTTAAAGGATATAAATAACGTTGATATTGAGAATAAGAATATTCTTCTTGCAATAGGATCAAGATTTCTTAATGATACAGCTAATTATTATATGAATTGTAAAGCAAATGTATTTGCAAGAGTACTCCCAACTTATGAGAGTATAACTAAAGCTTTTGGATCATGTATTCAAAATTCAAAAATAGCGATACTTGAACCGAGTAAAAATAACAAAAGCATTTTAGAAAAAAAACTTTGTGATTTTTGGGAGATAGATTATGTTTTATGCAGAGAATCTGGAAGTTATTCTCAGAAAAACTGGGAGAGTATAGTTTCGGAAAGTAAAATGAAGTTATTTTTGGTTAAAAGGCCGAAAGTTAAAAATGATTATTCTTACTCTTTTGATCAATATCATAATTTGATAAATCACATAATTAAAAATATTGATGTTTAATTAATTATGGAAGTATTAGTTATGATCACAACTGAATCAAATAACGCAAATGCTTTGCGAATAGCTAAATTACTAGTACAAAATAAACTTGCAGCTTGTGTTTCGATAAAACAAATTTTTTCAGTTTATGAGTGGGATGATGATATTCAAGAAACTAAAGAGTTTGAAATTACAATAAAAAGTAAACTAGAATTTAAAGATTGTTTAATTGATTTCGTAAATAAAAATTCCACATATGATGTCCCTCAAATTATTTACAAAAAATACGATGCTGAGATGAAATATTATGATTGGTTGAATAAGACTATTTGATTAAATCTATTTTATTAACTCTTTAAGATCAATATCCGATCTAGATCCTAATTGCGTAATTATTTGCCCCGCACAAATTGAAGCTATCTCTCCGCATTTTTTGAGGGAACAATTGTTTATTAATCCATGGATAAATCCTCCCGCATAGATATCTCCCGCTCCTGTAGTATCAATAATCTTGCCTTTAGTTATTGACTCAATTATTTCGACATTATTTTTATTAACTATGAGAGAACCATTTTCCCCAAGAGTTACTATGACTAATTCACATAAGGAAGATAGGTCTTCTTGGCAGCTTGCTAATTTATCATTTTTAAATAGACTTAACACCTCAGATTCATTACAAAAAACGATATCTACATATTCATAAATTAATTCTAAGAAACTGTCACGATGCCTATCTACACAAAATGAATCAGACAAAGAAAGGATTATTTTTGTATTAGATTGTTTTGCAATTTGAGCGGCTTTAATAAAAGCTTTTTTAGCTAATTCGCTGTCCCATAAATATCCTTCTAAATATAAGTATTTACTTTCCTTAATTACAGTAAAGTCAATGTCTTTTGGCTCAAACTCTACAGATGCTCCTAGGTAAGTGCACATAGTTCTTTGTGCATCAGGTGTAACCAAAATGATTGAATGAGCTGTTGGAGCACCTGCAATAGTTGGTGGAGTATTAAATATGGTTTTACTTTTTTTTATATCGTCAGAAAAGAAATTACCAAATTGATCATTTTTCACTCTTCCTATAAACTGCACAAGATTGCCTAATTCGGCTAAAGAAACAACGGTATTTGCTGAGGACCCACCTGAAATTTGTTTGATCACTTTGCAATTTTCTAACAATCTCTGAGATTCATCAGAATTAATTAGATTCATTGATCCTTTATCCAGATTATTTATCTCAAGAAACTCATCTTCAATATTTACAATAATATCTACTATTGCGTTTCCAAGACCAATTAGATCAACTTTTTTATGATCAAAATGTCTAAAGGATTCCTTCATTAATTTGGAACTAAATTACCTTAGCAGTGCTCTTTTAGGACCATGTATTGGGTCTTCAATTACTATAGTTTGATCTCTATTCGCCCCCAACGACACAATGGCAATTGGAACCTCCATTAATTCAGCTAAAAATCTTAGATAATTCATAGCATTCTCTGGGAGATCAGATAGTTTTCTACAATCTGCAGTTGAACATTGCCAACCTTTTAATTTTTTGAAGATTGGCTTACATTTTTTTAAGTCATCTGAATTTGTAGGAAAGTAGTCTATTTCCTCTCCATCGAGATCATATGCAATGCAAACTTGAATCTCATCTAATTCATCTAACACATCAAGTTTAGTAACGGCTAAACAATCAAGACCATTTACAGATACAGCATATTTACCAATAACTCCATCAAACCACCCACATCTTCTCCTTCTCCCAGTAGTGGTTCCAAATTCACTTCCTCTATCACAGAGTTGATCATTAATACTTCCTTGTAATTCAGTTGGGAATGGCCCTTCACCTACTCTTGTGGTATAAGCTTTTGCTACACCTATGACTCTATCAATTAAAGTTGGACCCACTCCTGCCCCAATACATGCTCCTCCTGATATAGGGTTTGATGAGGTAACAAAAGGATAAGTCCCATGATCTAAGTCAAGTAAAGTCCCTTGAGCACCTTCGAAAAGAATATTCTTCTTGTTTTTTGAGGCTGCATGGATAGTCCTCGTACAGTCAACAACATGCTTTGATAATCGTTCCCCATAGTCAAGATATTCTTCAATAATATCTTCTAATTTGAGTGGTTTAATCCCATAGATTTTTTCTAGTAGACCGTTTTTTTCTCTTAATGGAATTTCGATCACATCACTTAGCCTTTCCTTGTTTAGCAAGTCTCTAATCCTAATGCCATTTCTTTGTGATTTATCCGCATAAGTTGGGCCAATCCCACGACCTGTTGTCCCTATTTTGTTTGAACCTCTATCAGCCTCCATCGCTTCATCTAATATTCGGTGGTAGGGCATTGTTACATGTGATGTTGATGAAATTTTTAATCCTGAGATATCAATTCCATTATCAATTAACATGTCAATTTCTTTAAGCAAGATTTTTGGATCTACAACAGTTCCAGAACCAATTAGACAAGAAGTATTTTTATAAAGTATCCCTGAGGGAATTAAATGTAATTTTAAGACTTTATCATCTACGACTATAGTATGACCTGCATTTACTCCTCCTTGATAGCGAACGACAACATCTGCCGAACGACTAAGTAAATCCGTTATTTTACCTTTTCCTTCGTCACCCCATTGGGCTCCGATTACAACAACATTGGCCAATTTTAGAAGAGCATTATTTTTGTGCGAATATTTAATATATTCAAAAATCTTGGTTTACTTTTAAAAAGTAAATGAATTGTATCAACTTTCTCTTAGAACCATTTTTTCAGCAAGAGAAAATTCTTTGGTTAAACGCTCTTTAAGTTTATCTGGTAAAGGTCTACTTGCAAAGTTTTTGTAATGACCTGCCATAGCATTTAATGCTGTTTGCATTGTGGTAAATGATTGTGTTTTATTCACCATCCCTCTATTTCTATATCTTGAAATATAGTCAGTTATGAGTGTAAGAGCCTCACTTCTTACTTCATCTTTATTTGGAGAATCTTTTGGAGTATCAACAGCTGTTTGTAATGTTTTAACGACTGAAATTGTATCCTTTGTATAGTCTCCTGTCATAGCGGTTTTTGCAGCTATGGAAGGGGAACTAAATAGTGTAAAAGCAACAATTAAGGATATCGTAAAAGAAATAGCTTTGATAAGATTCTTAAAAAATAATTTTGATGTCCATTTCAGTAACATAACTTAGCTCCCAAAAAAAATAAGCCTCAAGATTTCTTATTGTACATTATTTCAGATTCGGAAATAAATGTTTCTAACAATTTATCAGTACTAATTTTAAGCTTAGTATTATTTGTTCTGCATAAAAGTTCTACTTCTTTATTAATAGAATCTCTTCCAATTATTATTTGAAAAGGAATACCAATTAATTCCGCATCTTTAAATTTCACTCCAGCTCTATCGTTTCTATCATCAAGAAGGACATCAATTTTATTAATTAAAAAGTTGTTATAGATTTGCTCAGTAAGATCACTTTGAATAGGATCTTTTAGGTTTGTTGGGATAATAATAACTTCAAAAGGAGAAATCTGGATAGGCCAACAAATTCCTTTTTGATCATGATTCTGTTCGATAGCGGCTTGAGCTATTCTTGTCACTCCTATTCCGTAACAACCCATCCATAAATTTTTTAACTGACCGTCCTTATCAGAGAACTTTGCATTTAATTTTTCACTATATTTCTGACCTAGTTGGAAAATATGTCCAATCTCGATACCTTTTTTTTCTTTAAGTTCTTCATCATCATAAATACTTACTTTATCTCCTTTTTTGGCATTCCTGATATCCCCAATTAGATAGTCTTTCGAATTAAAAGAAAATTCTTGAAAAACTTTATGGAAATTAACTTTATTCCCACCACTTATAAACTTTGAAAGTTCACTTGCAGAATGGTCAATTATTCTTGTCCATTTTTTTTCCCAATTAGAACTAGCTTTAATAGTTTTATTATCTAAATCTGGACCGATAAAACCTAAGGGTAAATCAACTAGATTTTTTTCGATAGTATTTTTGTCTTCAATCTTTTTAAGATTAAGAAGATTGAAGTGATGAAGTTTATTTATTAAGTTAAAAAGCTTTACTTCATTAATGTGTTGATCGCCTCTTATGCATGCAAGAATTGGGACCTCAAATTTACCTTCGAACTGTGCAAGGAATATTACTACTTTAATAATCTGACTTGGGTCTAAATTGTTATTATTGCAAACTTCTAGGATTGTTTTTTGATGAGGCGTTTCCAACCACTCTGTAAAATTATCTTTTAGTGGAATAGGTTGAGAGGGTAGAGAAACAGCTTTTTCGATATTGGCAGCATAAGAACCGCTTTGAGTGAACAAAATGGAATCTTCCCCAGCATCAGCAGTGACCATAAATTCTTTAGATGAAGCACCGCCAATTGCTCCACTATCAGCTTCAACCCCTACTGTCTGCAGTCCACAAGATTTAAAAATATTTTCATAAGCATTGCCCACTTTTTCATAGAAAGAAGCTAAATCTTTTTCTGAAGAATGAAAAGAATAACCATCTTTCATTATGAATTCTCTACTTCTCATCAATCCAAACCTTGGCCTTATTTCATCTCTAAATTTTGTCTGAATTTGGTAAAAACATTGAGGTAATTGCTTATAGGAGTTGATGATCTCTGATGCAATACTCGTGATCACCTCTTCGTGAGTTGGTGCTAAACCAAATTCTTTACCTTGTCTATCTTTGAGATTAAACATTATTCCTTCTCCTGCGGTATATCCTTCCCACCTTTCACTTTTTTTCCATAAATCTGCAGGATGAAGTTGGGGTAATAGTAATTTTGTACATCCGATACTATTAAGTTCTCTCTCTATTATTGCGGATATTTTTTCAATAACTCTAAGCATTATTGGCATGTATGCATAAATACCGCTGTTTACTCTGCGAATATACCCAGCTTTTAAAAGTAATTGATGTGAAATAATCTCGGCTTCAGAAGGTGTGTCACGAAGTGTCCCCAGAGGAAATGAGGTTGTCACGCGCATACAGAAAAATCCTTAATAATATTTAATTTTATCAATTAAGGTGAAAAAATAATGATAAGTGTCTTGAGTCCCTCAACACGGCTAGTCTAAGAATATTCTTTCTGCTAACTTCTTCAGTAATGTAGTTTGAACTCTTTAAAAAAGTTCATTTTTACTTAATCATTTTCTTAAGTTTATGGAAAATATAGATTCCAATATTTCTAGTGAAGAGGAATTAGTAGGTATTGATGAAGTTCAAAAATTCCTAAGTAGATCAAGAGCTTCTGTCTACAGGTATACAAATACAGATTTAAGAAACCTAAACCCTAGTTTTAATCCAAGAAAATTAAATCCCGAATTTAGGACTGATCAAAAAGACCCTTTAAAATTCCATCCTAATGAAGTAGCAAGATTTGCAAAAGATATTTTAAGAATAAAGGAAGTTACTGTAGAGGTCTTTAATACACCTTCGTCCGCTGCTCAAAATATACTGGCGCAAATATTAGACGAACTAAAATCTATTAGGTCTTTGCTAGAAAAAGAGTAATTAAAAGTCGCCAATCAATGTTTTGATTTATTGACATTTTGAATGTAGGATAATGATGTTATCTCCTTAATCTTTACCAATTAAGAGTTCTTGAGTTACACGAAATCAAAGCAGTTTATTCAAAGTAAATCAAGCGAAGAATCTTCTCATGGTTCTGCTCGAAATGATTTTGAAAGAGATGATGATGACCCCTTAAGTATGAGGAGTTTATCCATAACATCTTTGGGTATTATTTTTGCCTTTTTGACAATTTTTTTACCTTCAATAAGCATTTTAATTGGCAGACCTTTATCTCAAGGTAACGAGATAATTCATAATCACGATTTTAAAAAAGATGGACCTTAGTTCAATACCTCCATCTCCAATGAAGGGAATAGTGAATATTGTTGTTGAAATACCTGCAGGTAGTAGGAATAAATATGAATATTGCTCTGAAGCAGGAATAATGGCCCTAGACAGAGTATTACATTCTTCAGTGAGATACCCTTTTGATTATGGTTTTATCCCAAATACCCTTGCTGATGATGGAGCTCCCCTTGATGCAATGGTGATAATGGACGAACCTACTTTTGCAGGTTGTCTAATAAAAGCTAGACCTATTGGAGTGTTGGATATGCATGATTGTGGTGCATATGATGGAAAACTTTTATGTGTGCCTATGGCTAATCCTAGGCAGGCTAATATAGTGAGTATTAATCAAATTGCTCCTAATCAGCTTGAGGATGTTGCAGAATTTTTTAGAACAAGTAAAGGACTCGATGGAAGAACAGTTCAAATTGATGGTTGGAGGGATTTTGATGTAGTTGAAAATTTATTGAAGAGTTGTATGCTTCTTAAAAAGAAAAACTTTAAAGTACTCAAGAAATCAAATATTAGTAAATTAAATTGAAAAAAATAATTCTTTATAGTTTTTTAAAATGCTCTACATGCCGAAAAGCTGCAAAGTGGCTTGAAAGCAAAGATTTTGAATTTCAGTTAATTGATATTGTAAAAGAACCTCCACTTGTTAAATATTTAAATCTAGCCTTAGAACAATACTCTGACGATAAGAAAAGGATTTTTAATACAAGAGGTAAAGCCTTTAAAACTCTTAATCTTGATATGGATCGTTTGTCAAAGGAAGAAATTATTCAACTTCTTTTAAGTGATGGCAAATTAATAAAAAGACCATTTTTGATTTATGCAGGAAAAAAAGTAATATTAGGTTTTAATGAAATTGAATATTCAAAAGATTTTATATAAGTTTAGAAAATCAAGATTTTATTAATCCTATGACTGGTTCCATAAAAAGTTTTTTAAAAGAATGGGGTCTACTCATTCTATTAACTTTTTTTATTTCTTCTTGTAGATCATTTTTTGCAGAACCACGTTATATCCCTTCTGGTTCAATGCTTCCAGAATTACAAATAAATGATAGGTTAATTATTGAAAAATTTTCGCTAAGAAACTCTTTACCAAAAAGAGGAGATATTGTTGTTTTTAAATCACCTTACTCGTTTGACAAAAAATTAATTTCATCAAGGTCTAAGCCTTTGCCAAAAAAAAGATATTGTTTTTTTATGAGTTTTCCTCCAATGTCGTTTATTCCTGGTTTGAGGGATCAAGCTTGCGATGCTTATATTAAAAGAGTGGTAGCAATTCCAGGAGAAATTGTAAGTGTAAACTCTAATGGTGAATTAATAATAAATAATAAATTAATTCCCGAACCCTATGTCTCTTATAAGTGCTCATTATCCCTATTTAATAAATGTGGTGAATTTGAAAATATAAAAGTGCCAGAAGATCATTTTTTAGTTTTAGGTGATAATAGAGCAAATAGCTGGGATGGAAGATATTGGCCTGGAAGTAAATTTCTTCATAAAAAAGAAATAATTGGTAAAGCATATTTCAGATTTTGGCCTCTTAGTCAAGTTGGCTTTTTTAGTAAATAAAGCCTTTTTTCTTACTCTGACTTCATCAAAATAAATTTTTAACAAGCCTTATTTTAAAGTGCTCCTGAAGCAGTTGAATCAAGGATCCCCCCTAGGTGTGTTGTAATGTTAAGAGAGCTAATCACAGGGGGCTTATTGGGATCATTAAAAAGGTCAATTATAGTTATGCCGCCATTGCCCTGTTTTATCATCCAAATATTTGAATAATTAATCCCAAGGATTTTGCAAATTAAAGTTTTGTTGACTGCATCATGAGCAACCAAAAGGCTAAGATCATTATCCTTTTGAGATAAGCAAATCTTGTCAAAAGCTTCTACGGACCTTTCTGATACATCTTTTATAGATTCACCTTCAGGCATTATTACTTCTTCAGGTTTATCATGCCAATTTTTTAATAAAACGGGCCACTGTTCTCTGATTTCTGCTTCCAGTTTACCCTCCCATAATCCATGACTAATTTCTACAAGTGAATCTATTTTTTCTATTTTTAAATCTTTTTTATTTTGAAGGATTATTTGTGCAGTCTCATAAGGTCTTTCCATTGAACTTGAAAATGCCTTATTGAAAGAAATATTTCTCAAATATTCAAAAGTCTTTCTAGCTTGGTCTTTCCCATTTTTATTTAAAGGAATATCAATTTGCCCTTGAAATCTACCTTCTTTGTTCCAGTTAGTTTCACCATGCCTTATTAGAAATATTCTGGAATCTCCAATTTGATTCGGAATATTTTTATTCAGATGTGAAGTTTGATTTAAGCATTCAATTTGGGTCTTAAAAAAGTTATCTTCCCTTGAAATATTGAGTATGGATAAAGAGGCATTTTCTAATCTTATTTTCCTAAAACCTTGCTTAGGCTTTCCTAATAAAGAGAGGATTAAACATCTGAGAATCGCATTATGTCCTACAACTAAAATATTTGCATCATCTTTGTCTAGATAAATTTTTAAAATATCTTCTACAAAATTTGTTGCTTGAAAAAATAACTCTTGAATTGGTTTATAAGTTTTATTGTCTTTTCTATTTAAGATTAGGTTTTCTGGATCACTTTTCCATATAGGGTAAATTTCTGGAAATTTCTTTTTTATTTCATCAATTTTTAAACCAGACCATTCACTAAGATCTACCTCTAGCAAATTATCATCGAATACAATATCTTGTTC
>CACBGC010000031.1 GCA_902538695.1 uncultured Synechococcaceae cyanobacterium
ATTGAATCAGAAGGTTTACCATAGGGAGTAATGATTTCTAGTTCTCTTGAGTAATCTATTTGATCCATTGAATAAAATCCACTTCCACCAATCACTCCTAATCTTGATTTTTCAATTGGTAATAAATGTTCTTTATTCATAGTGATTTAAATGACTTTTAATCATCTGGTACTAGTTGGAGGAGGACACTCGAATGTTTCTTTATTGAAGAAATGGTTAATGTTTCCGAAATTAATGCCAGAAATTCCTGTTTCAATTATATCTAGAGATTCTCATTTGGTTTATTCGGCTATATTCCCATCGGTGATTTCAAAATCAATCACTTTAGAAGAGAGTTTAATTGATATAAAATCTTTAGCAAAAAATGCAAAAGTATCTTTCATAGAAGAAGAAGTAAAGGATATTGATTTCAATCTAAAGAAAATTGTTTTAAGTAATAGACCTTCAGTAAATTATTCGAAGTTGGTGCTTAATTATGGAAGTCAAACAATAATTCCAAAAGAATTTGAATCACTAGTTAAAAATCGAAATGCTTTTTCAATTAAACCTTTTTTAAGTGCTTATGACTCAATACTAAAAGAGGACACTTTTGATTCAGTTAATGAACTTCCATTTGTAATTGTTGGGAGTGGCCTTGCTGCAATTGAAGTATCTTATGCTTTGAGAAAAAGATGGGAAGATAGACCTTTAAAACTACTATGTGATTCAAGAAAAATTAATAATAAAATTCTAAAAAGTTTACGGAATTCCAATATTGATTTAGTTGAAAAACTTAATTTTGATTATGGCAAGATTCTTTTATGTACTGGAAATACATCTCCGTTATGGGCACAAAAAAAATTATTAGATTCGGACTCTTATGGCAGAATAACTACAGATCAGAATTTACAGATAAAAAGTTACTCTGGCATCTTTGCTGTCGGTGATTGCGCAGTTGTAGGTTCAGCAAAAAGACCAGCATCTGGAGTTTTTGCAGTAAAAGCTGTAAATACATTAGTAAAAAATCTAAAAAAAAATATAGAAGGGAGATCACTAAAAAAGTGGTTTCCTCAACAGATCGGATTGCAAATAGTAAATATATTTACAAGCCATCATCCAAAGGCTTTTGCTATTTATCGCAATTTTGTTTTCGGCCCTTCTTTTATTTTTTGGATTTTAAAGCATAAAATTGATCTCAACTTTATTAAAAAGTTCAGATCAAAAAGGCTAATTATGAAAACTAGTGAAAAAAATATTTCATTGAATGATTGCAGAGGATGTGCAGCTAAGATCCCTCAGTTTGTTTTGAATAAATCATTAATAAATTCTAATTTAAATTCTTTTGCCTCATCACCTGAAGATTCAGTTGAGATATATCAAAATGGTCAAGATATTATCTTGCAAAGTGTAGATGGATTTCCTGCTTTGGTAAGTGATCCTTGGCTTAATGCAAAAATTACTACTTTGCATGCTTGCTCAGATTTGTGGGCATGCGGAGCAAAACTTTCATCCGCGCAGGCTTTAATTTCGTTACCAAAAGTTGAAAGGGAATTTCAGAGTTACCTCTTTTCTCAATCACTTCAAGGTATAAAATCAACAGTTGATGATCATGGAGGTGAATTACTTGGAGGCCATACTTTCGAGGCAAGAAGTTTAGTAAATAAACCTTATTCATTAGGAATAGATATTTCTTTAACAGTTCAAGGTATTTTAAAAAATGGAGCAAAACCATGGCTTAAATCTGGAATGAATATTGGAGATATTCTCATGATGTCTAGACCTCTTGGCGTTGGGATTTACTTTGCTGGTCAAATGCAAAATATTAATATTCTATGTAGTTCTTCTGCAGTAATTAATAATTTAGTGAAGAGTCAGCAATATTTGCTTGATGAGATTTATCTTTTTCAAAATCAATTTAAAGAATCATTAGTCAATGCTGCAACTGACATTACTGGATATGGATTTATTGGACATCTTAAAGAAATGGTTGAATCATCTAATTTATATAGACAAAGCAATAATCTTGAGCCACTAAAAGTTTTATTAGATTTATTTGCATTTAAAGCTTATCCTGGAGTATTTGGTTTAATAAGAAAAGATGTTAAAAGTACTTTCTTTGAATCTAATAAAGAAATTTTTGACAAAATTTATAAAGTAAATAAGCAAAAAAGAATAATTAATTTTTTAAACGAAAATTCATTAGATCAAGAGACTTTTAACGAGAGAATATCATTACTATTAGATCCTCAGACATGTGGACCCTTGTTGATTAGTTGCAATCGTAAATATGAAAATGTTCTTAAGGATAAATGGTACAAGGTTGGAGAGGTTGTAAAAATGTAATTAATTTCTCTTTAATTTATCAATTTCCAAATACCTTAATCTTTTGATTTCCTTTCCCATCTCCTTCCCTGGATCCCATCCTTCTTTTTTTAATGTTTCCCCATCTTTTTTTGATTTTACGAATTTGTAAATAAATAACCACTTAAACAATTTACGCCAGTAAGGTCCTCCATCACAAATTAATAATTTGACTGTCTCATCATTAAGGTTCCTGTCTTCAATAAATTCTGTCCAACTTGATGGAGAAAAATGATTGAAATTTTTTTTGTTAGCATTAAATATCTTTTTGATATTTATATAATCTTCTAATATTTTTATCTCACTATTATTTACCAAAAATCTTTTACATGCTTTTTCTAAATCTTCTGAATCTTTTAATAAGTAAAGCATATGATTTCCCTTTAACTTCTTAATCCAATTTAGTCCTCTTAAAAATTTTTTATCGACTTTAATATTTTCATTTAAGATTGATATAATTTCCCATTTATGAATTATCGAAATCACATTAGTCAAATTATCGTGTTTGCATATTTCAGCTAGTTCCATCCTTATTCGAATGCCTAGTGCAGGAGGGTAAATCATTTTCTGATGAGTTTCTGAACTTTTCCATGGCCATTGTCTAACTGTTTCTTGAGATTGTTTGAGTGAATTATTTGAAATATTGAAATCTAACCTAGAAGCATATTTTGCACATCTAATTAATCTACTTGGATCATCTGAAATGCTATTACTGTGAAGTAAGTTCAATCTTTTACTTTTTATATCAGAAATTCCTCCATAAAGATCATAGATTTTTCTTGCCGAGACCTCGAAAGCTATTGAATTTATAGTGAAATCTCTCCTCTTAAGATCCTCCTCAATAGTACTTTTATTTACTGTGGGATTTAAGCCTGGAGCAGAATAAATTTCTTTTCTTGCAGAAGCAATATCAATTTTATGGTCATTAATATTTATTTCTACAGTGTTGTATAAATTAAATTCCTTTATTAAGCATAAATCTACATTTACAATATTTTTTTTTATAAATTTTGCAAGAGAAATAGAGGATCCTTCAATAACAAGATCAATATCTACAGGTTTAGAAAACGATTTTTTGTGGAATTTACTAATTAATAAATCTCTTAAATAACCTCCAACAAAAGCTACTTTAATATTGTTATTAGATTCGATATATTTAGCAATTAGGTTATATAGATTAAATGGAGTTTTGATTAATTCCCCTTGGATGTAATCAGAGATATCGTTCATGAGTTTTAACTTACATAACGAATTGGAGCTAATCTGGGATCTAGAATTTTACTTCCTTTATCACCAAATTTAACTGCTAAAGATATTTTTTCCCCACTCCCAAAAATATGTATGATTTCACCTTTCCCAAACTTTGAGTGAATTAGCATATCTCCAACTATCCAGCTTTTCCCTTTACTGGGACCTGAATATAATTTCCTTACTGCATTTATTGGTTTGTTAACAAATTCATTTGGATTGTTTCGATCAACTCTAGTTAAACGATCAAGATGCCAATCTCTTCTAATTGAAGCACCACCAGTTTGTGGTAATTCGCCATCCATTAAATCTTCAGGTATTTCCGAAAGAAATATTGAAGGAATTGTTGCTTCACGCATACCACCCCATAATCTTCTTTCTCTGGCATGACTTAAGAAAACTCTTTCTTTAGCTCTAGTAATACCTACATAGCATAATCTTCTTTCCTCTTCAAGAAGTGAGGGAGTATCTATTGATCTATGGCTAGGGAAGAGACCTTGTTCTAGCCCAGTGATAAAAACATTTTGAAATTCTAAACCTTTACTATTATGCAGAGTCATGAGAGTTACAGAGTTAGGATTATTTTTCTTCGTATCATTATCAGTTGTTAAGGCTGCTGTAGAAAGAAATCCCTCTACATCTCCACTTTCTGTTTCTTCTTCATATTGAATAGCTGCATTAATTAGTTCTTGTAAATTATTTCTTCTATCTTCAGATTCTTCAGTCCCACTAGAGAGCAAGTCACTTAAATAACCACTTTTTTCTAATATGAGTTGTAGTAGTTGAGCAGGACCTGAATTTTCTAGATAACACAGTAGATCATTCATAATTTCAGTAAATTTATTAATTCCTTTTGATGATCTGCCTATTGTTTCTTCAAGACTTTGCTTATCATTAAGAACCTCCCATAATGGGATATTTAACCTATTAGATAGTTCATTAAGTTTTTGAATAGTAGTCTTACCAATCCCTCTTCTAGGAACATTTATGATTCGTAAAAGACTAACGTTATCTGAAGAATTAATCAGAACTTTCAAATATGCTATAGCGTCTTTAATTTCTCTTCTATCATAAAAACGCAATCCTCCAAAAATTGTATAGGGAATGCGCCACCTTACAAGAGATTCTTCTAGTACTCTCGACTGAGCTCTAGTTCGATATAAAATTGCAAAATTTTTCCAAATTGGGTTTTGATTATAGTTATTTAGTGATTTTATTTTATTGGTAATTGCTTCTGCCTCGGAAATTTCATCATCACAGCTGAGTAACGTTAAAAGTTCCCCTTTTTCTTTAGTAGCCTTTAAAACTTTGTCAATTCTTTCGGAGTTGTTTTCAATTAGTGAGTTTGCAGCATCAAGGATATTGGAAGATGACCTATAATTATCTTCTAATTTAATTAAAGATGATTTTGTGTCGTTGTTGATTGATGTTTTAAAATCTTCTTGAAAACCAATTAAAATTCTGAAGTCAGCTGCTCTGAAACTATAAATACTCTGATCAGCATCCCCAACTACAAAAATTGACCTATCTTGCCAATTGAAGAATTTTTTTGGTTCAGTATTCCCAGCCGTAATTAATTTTATAAGTTCATATTGTGTTCTATTAGTATCTTGATATTCGTCAACTAAAATATGTTTAAATCTTTTGTGCCAGTAATCTCTGACTATATCATTTTGCCTCAATAAGAAAACAGGTAAAAGCAGAAGATCATCAAAATCTAAAGAATTATTTTTTGACAGCGAAATCCTATATCTCTTGTAGGCTTCTGCAACTGTTTTATCAAAATTATTATCTGCTTTTTCTAAAAGATCATTAGAGGTTAAGCATTGATTTTTAGCATTACTTATTAATCTTTTAATCTTTTTGGGATCATATCTTTTTGGGTCAAGATTCATATCTTGACTGATAATTTCTTTTACTAATGTTTGAGAATCTGTTTCATCATAAATTGAAAATTGTCTTGTCCATTTTAGGCCTTCTGGATCAGTATATTTTTCAATATCGTATCTCAGAAGTCTTGAAAATAAGGAATGGAAAGTACCAATCCAAAGGTTCTGAAGCCTTTCTTGGTGAACGTTTGTTCTTAATTGATTTTGATCAATTTCTTTGAGAGTTGTCCAAGGCTGACCAAATTGATTAAAAGCTAATTCTTGGGCTAGAAGAACCTCTAATCTTGATTTCATTTCTTTAGCAGCTTTGTTAGTGAATGTGACTGCGAGAATGTTAAAGGGATCTATAGAGTTATTTTCAATAAGATTTGCAATTCTGTGTGTAAGAGCTTTAGTTTTCCCGCTACCTGCACCTGCTACAACTAATAGTGGTCCATAAACATGTTTTACTGCTTGAAGTTGTTGATTGTTTAGGGACTTAAAAAGGAAATTGTTGGTTTGAGGCACTTTTGGAAGGGTTTTTCAAAAATCAGACTTTACTATGAGATTCAGATTCCGTTTCTAGATCTTCTAACGCTTTTTTTAAATTTATTAGTTCATTATTGTTATTAATTATTTCTTCAAATTTATTTTGAGGCATCTTTAATTTCATACTTCTGTCTAGAATTTCTTTTTCCAATCTCTTTTTATATGAGGAAATAAGTTTCTTTGATAATTTTAAATCCTGTTGATCCAAAACTTTATTAAAATATATTTTTATATTAGCGGAAAAAAAATTTTTTATTTGAATTATTTCAACTATCACTTTGGAATGAAGTTATTAATTAAGAAGCGTTGCGTTAACTTTGAAATTGTATTGTTTTTAATAGCTTTGTATTATTCTTAAGATTGGTCTTTAAATTTTTACTTCAGGAATGTCAGTTTCAAAGAATAATCAACTATTGTTAGCCGATAAGAAATTAAATGATTTAAGCAACATAAAAGAATTTATTAATAGTGCAAACTCAAGATTAGATGCAATAAGCTCAATTACTAATAATTCGCATGCAATTGCAGCAGACGCTTTAACAGCAATGATTTGCGAAAATCAAGATTCACTTAATTCAAAAATATCTTTAAATACAACTAATAAGATGTCCGTTTGTTTAAGAGATGGAGAAATAATCCTAAGGATTGTTGCTTATCTTTTAATTTCTAATGACGAATCAGTTTTAGAAAAAAGTTGTTTGAGGGACCTTAAAAATACTTATCTTGCTCTTGGGGTACCTTTAAGAAATGCAAGAAGGGTTTTTCAATTAATGCGAGATGCAACTATCTCTGATTTGAATTCAACAGTTAATAATATGAGTGGAAACAAAGGCTTTCTTCCTAAATTAATATCTGAAACAGAGTTTCAATTTGAAAGGATAATTAATCTTCTAAACTAGCTAAATTCCTTATCTCTGAAGTATGTGAAGTCTGTATAACTGAGTTATTTCCCAGATTTCTAATAGTAGAAAATCTGGATCTTACGTGAGCGGATAAAAAGGAAATTCTTTCTTCGGAAACTGTTGATTTATAAATAGTTTTAATGTGTAAATTATCTTGTTTATCAACAAAATAATTTGATGATGAAATAAAGGTTTCCGTATAACCTTTATTTCTTAGAACAATTCCTGAATTTTCATCTTTGGGTAAAAAAATCAGAATAGTTTCATCTCCCTCACTCATATAATCATCTTCCCAATCACTAATAGCTTGCCAGTTTATAGAAATAGCTATGCTCTCTAGGTTTAAACTGAATTTATAATTTTTAAAAATGTCAACGACTTTTTTATTTTTTTTGTTGATATGTTGTATATATATTTTACTAGTTGAGTTTTCAAATTCCTGAAAAGCTAAAGTGTGAGAACTTCTAATAGATTTCCACTCTCCTATACTTTTATCAATGAATTGATTAATTATTGTTAGATTCTTCGTCAAGTTTATCTTCTACGGAATGATTTTCTGCTTTTTGTATCATTCTTACCATTGAATCCACCATTAATCTCTTTGCAGAAGTTACTTTTAATCCAGATGGAGTTGTTGATATTTGTTCTCCAGGGCGATTATATGAAGTTGGTCTAAATGGAGTCATCTAATAACTTTAAAAATTAATCGATTTCTATTCTTGCATGAATCATTATTTATAAAGTTATTGTTTGCGAAAATGTCATATCTTTCATCTTTGATTACAGAATTTCCAACTTTTTTGTTATTTAGGCATTTTATTTTTTGCCAATCCTGAAATAGTCGCTAAAGCAAACATTCCCAATAGAGCAGTCCCTAGAAATAATCCTGCTCCCTGGCTAACTCCAGCTCCTACTGCCACTAGTATAGAGTCACTGATTAGAAGACTTATTAATAATGCAGGAGTAAATATCTTCCAGCGAGTTCCTCCAATACCAATTGCGTAGCTTAGAAAATCAAAAAGGCCAGTCATTAGTAGACCTGTCATAAGAAAGAAATTTTCTTCTAGCTGGTTTTGATTAAAACTTTCAATCTTTTGCATTGCTTTCGGGCCTACTAAATTACGTACAGGAACCCGACCATAATTTCTTGCGATAAAGAAAGCAGCTTGGCAAAAAACGATATCAGAAAAGATTATTGTCATGTAACCTTTTTGAAATCCTAGTAATGAACCAGCTAGCAGAGAATAAGCTGAACTTGGAAGGGCAGGTAAAATAATACTTACTCCTCTGAGGATGAATATTCCAAAAGGAGCCCAAATCCCCATACTTTCTATTTTGTTCCTTAGGGGTTCAATTCCATAATTTTGGATTAAATAAATCAATACTACAAATATTGCTATAAAAAAAACTACTGAGAGAACTTTCTGTAATTTATTCATTATTTTTTTAATAAATTTATTGGAAGTAAATTCTTAATTTAATATTTGATTCTATCTATAATAGAAATACTAATCAATAAAAATTTTGACAAATTTTTAATCTTATATTTCCTACTAATAAAAATTATTTGTATTCCATAAGTAGTCATGATTAATTCTAAGAATAAAGTTAATTCAATATTTTTTAGGAATATATTTAATTTAGTTCTTTCGATTATTGTTTTCTTTTGTGTTTCAATAAAAAAATCAGAAGCTTTGCCTCACGAATGGGTTGGAGTCCCTAAAAGTGAATACGGAGAGCAGTTATGGGATAGGAAAAGTATAAAAAGGAATGAGGATGGTTCTGTGAGAGTATTGAGTAAATTTATTCCAAAAACAAAAAGTGAAATTACTAGGGATATTCTCTATACAATGGATATAAATTGTTTTGAAAAATTATTTAGAGATGTTGATGTCTCAATAGATGAAGCAAATAGCAATTCCAATGATTTAGCTAATTGGCAAGATCCAAATGGAGATAAACTGATTTCGGGTGTTATTGGTCAAGTCTGCAGAGTCGAAAACTAAAAATTTTAAGTTATAAAAAATACGAAAAATAACTAGTTCTCAATGATTTGAAAGTATAAAACCCTGTCAAGAACAGGGTTTTAAAGGTGCCAGGACCCAGATTTGAACTGGGGACACGGCGATTTTCAGTCGCCTGCTCTACCAACTGAGCTATCCCGGCTCTAACCTATATACTCTAAATTACGATGTGTAGTTTGTGAAACCCTTGTCATTAAAAATTTTATATCTTCATCAAATATTCCCAAAAACTATTATTTTGCATTAATCGCTATTAAGGCAGTGCCAAATGAAGTAGTTTTTTTACAGGAAACTATTGGTATATTGATAATTTTTTCTCTTATTTTTCTCCATTGTGGGTTTTTTGAACCTCCACCAATAGTAATAATTTTTTTTGGAAGGGAACCTGTTAGTTCGCCTAGTTTTTCCCATCCTTTCAATTCGATCTTGGCTAGCCCCTCGAATAATGCATGTAAATAAAGTGAGTCGCTTACTGGCCTTGGATAAAGGATCGGCTCTAAATTAGCATTATTAACAGGAAATCTCTCTCCTTTACTATTGAGAGGTAAAAGATTTAAAGAAGTATTTTTCGATGGATTAATTTGTCGACTGAGCTCCTTTATTTCTGAATCAGAGAATAATTGAGACAAGATACCGCAACCTGCGTTTGATGCCCCTCCACATATCCAATTGCCGTTTACTCTATGGTTTGTAACTCCTTGTTTTTTTATAGGTCTATCAATAATTTTTTTTACTACAATAGTCGTTCCTAAAACTGTGAGACCATCTTCTTTACCTAAACCTGCAGCTATTACACTTGCATTAGAGTCAGTGGTGCCTGAAATTAATATTAATTTCTTATTCAAGTTAAATCTCTCTGCTAAATCAAAATTCAC
>CACBGC010000032.1 GCA_902538695.1 uncultured Synechococcaceae cyanobacterium
AACATTAATTCTTATTACTTTCCCATCATTATTTGGAGTAATACCTAAATCACTCATAGAAATAGATTTTTCTATCGCTTGTAAACATGAAATGTCGAAAGGTTGTATTGAAATTGTTTGCGAATCAACAGTGCTTATGGTGGCAAGCGATTTGATTGGTGTTTCTGCTCCATAGTACTCAACACTTACTCTGTCTAATAAAGAAGCATTAGCTCTGCCTGTCCGGATTGTATTAAAGTTTCTTTGTGTGGCTTCAATACTTTTATTCATATTTTCTTGAATTTCTTTTTCTTTCATAATTAAAAAACTAAATGATCTTTAACTAATTAAAGAGCCTATTTGCTCACCAGCAACAGCCTTGGAAATATTTCCTTTTTTGAATATATCAAAAACCATAATTGGGATGTTATTATCTTTGCAAAGTGCAATCGCAGTACTGTCCATTACTGCAATTTCATCACTAAGAACTTGTTGATAACTGAGAGTGGAATATTTTTTTGCATCTTTAAATTGATTAGGATCACGATCGTATACTCCATCAACTTTAGTAGCCTTCATAACAACTTCAGCGTTTATCTCTGCTGCCCTCAAGGCTGCCGTAGTATCAGTTGTAAAAAATGGATTTCCGCATCCACCTCCGAAAACTACAACTCTGCCTTTCTCTAGGTGCCGCATGGCTCTTCTTCTGATGTAGGGTTCGGCAATTTCCTGCATTTCGATTGCCGTTTGCACTCTGGTTGCAACTCCTACTCTCTCAAGACCATCTTGAAGTGAAATTGCGTTCATCACTGTTGCTAGCATCCCTACATAATCAGCAGTCGCGCGATCCATTCCGTCTGCAGATCCTTTAAGCCCCCTAAAAATGTTTCCACCACCAACTACTATTGCAAGTTGTACATTATTTTCGACTACTTTTGACACATCCTCTGCAATTGACTGAACTATAGCAGGATCAATACCATAAGGTTTTTCACCCATTAGTGCTTCACCACTAAGTTTTAAAAGAACTCTTTTGTAAGTCATTCAATAATTGTACTTTTAAGACCTTAGCAAGTAAATGTGCCAAATTTATTTTTTGTTCTGATATTGCTTGCGACTTTAAACATTTCTAAACCTGCCTAATTAAATTTCAAATAAAAATTAACTTCAATTAAAATTCAACACACTTTTGTGCTTTTATTCCTTGCTCTTTAAAAGGATGTCTTATTAGTTTCATTTCTGTAACTAGATCAGCGTGATTGATGATTAAATCAGATGCTCCCCTTCCAGTTAAAACAATATGATTTTTTCTGTTAGCAAAGCTTTTTAAAAAAGTGATTATTTCTTCGGGTGCAAGATAACCAAGTTTTGTCGCAATATTAATTTCATCAAGAATGATAAGTTTATAAGATTCGTTTTGTATGTATTTTTTGGCAAGTTGCCACGCCTCCTGAACTAATTTTTCATCTCTTACTCTGTCTTGTGTTTCCCAAGTGAATCCCTCTCCTAATGAATGCCAAGATATGTTTGAAGACAAGTTTTTAAGTGCTTTTTCTTCTCCAGTGGTCCAGCCTCCTTTGATAAATTGAATTATTGCTACTTTATAACCATGCCCTATCGTCCTTAAAGCCATACCTAAAGATGCAGTTGTCTTCCCTTTGCCATTTCCTGTGAAAACAATCAATAATCCTTTTTTTGTTTTTCTAATTTGTAGTCTTTCGGCTTGAATATCTTTTCTTTGCTGCATTCTTTTTTTATATGAGCTCTCATCGATATCCGGTGATAATTTACCTCCCATTCCAAGTTTATTTGCTTGATTATCGAGGTTAATTATTTTCTCAGAAGATGAAGGTTTTTCTTGCATATGTCCCTTATTTTTATTTAATTATTATAAATCTTTAAATATTTTTAACTCTTTTAACTTTTAAAAGTGCATTATTTACTGCCTGTTGTTGATCTCTTTTAGTAATCCAGTGGTGATAAGTTTGAGTATGTAAACTAACCGAATGTCCCATCATTCTAGCAGCCACAGTATCAGGTAAATCATAAAAAATTGTTCTAACTGCCCAAGCATGCCTTAGATCATAAGGTTTTATTTGTAAAGAGTAACGCTTAAACTGGTCTGTAATTTTTTTCCCAATATTCTGTAAGGTTGTAATTTTAAGGTCTCTATTAATATTTGGTAGAAGTTCTGGATTTTCACCAAGTTTTGATAATTCGAACTTTTCTACCCATTCAGGATGGAAAGGCCAAACTTGATGCTCTCCTGTTTTAGTCGTAGGTAAAACTCTAATAATTTTGTCCCCAAAATGAGTAAGAGAACTTAAATCACAAAAAAATACTTCATGATTTCTTAGTCCATATGTAGCCATCAGACCAAAAACAAATTTCCAAGACGTGTTTGGTATTGCTTCCCAAAGTTTCTCTATTAACTCGTCTGTGGGGAGATCCCTAAATCCTGCTTTGTTTAAACCATATCCTCTAGAATTTAATTTCCAATCTTCTGGTAATTTAATTTCCAAAAACTTTGCCAAAATACTTAGAGATGTAGCGCATTGCTTCCTACTTCTACTACCTTCCTTGTAACTTTCAAGTGTTTTTTGAAATATTTTTTCTAAAGCTACATTTTCATAATCATTGTAAATTTCTAGTATTCTTTTCATATATGGCTTGTAAGAGCTTCTCCAGGTAGTTTTTCTAGTGCTGTTTCGAAAATCACTTTTACTTTCTTTAAAAAAAAATTCCTCAAATTGATTTAATCTATTTGGAAATTCAAAACCATCTTTTTTTTCCTTTTTATGAGGCTTGCATATCCAATTAATCCAATCAAATTGATTTAATTCCAGTTGCAAATTGATTAATTGCAATTTTTTTTTGGCCTCCTCTAATCCAGAAATATCAGCCTTTAAACCAAGTGATATTCTTTGAATTTTAAAGTTATTTTTATCTTCTTTTGAGGGAAGTGAACCACGAATGTTTAATTTCTCTCCTCTTTTCTCAATTTTAAGCTTACTCCCTTGAGTAGCAAATTTATTATTGACATTATTAATTTCCTGAATTACGTTCATTTACTTATATAATTGACCTTATAATGACGTTTTTAATGTTGCTTTTCAATCTCCATAAATCTTAAATGGACAAAATAGGCGTCTTACTAATGAATTTAGGAGGGCCTGAACGCATTACTGATGTTGGCCCATTCTTATACAATCTTTTTTCTGATCCAGAAATTATCAGGACCCCTTTCCCTGTTTTTCAAAAGCCCCTTGCTTGGTTAATTAGTACGCTTAGGAGTACTACTTCACAACAGGCCTACCTTTCCATAGGTGGAGGTTCACCTATCAGAAGGATAACGGAACAACAAGCAAGAGAATTACAATCTAAATTAAGGGACAAGGGATTTAATGCCACTACCTACATCGCTATGAGGTATTGGCATCCTTTTACAGAATCAGCAATAGCGGATATGAAAGCAGATGGCATAGATCAAGTTGTTGTAATACCCTTATATCCGCATTTTTCGATAAGTACTAGTGGTTCAAGCTTTAGAGAATTAAAAAAATTGCGAGATTCTGATGATGAATTTAAGAAGGTTCCAATGAGATGTGTAAGGAGTTGGTTTAGTCAATCAGGTTATTTAAAGTCTATGGTCGAATTAATTTCTGAACAGATTTCACTTTGTGAATCACCTTCAAAAGCCCATATATTTTTCACTGCTCATGGAGTTCCCAAGAGTTACGTAGAGGAAGCTGGAGACCCTTACAAACAACAAATTGAAGATTGTTCCTTATTAATTGTAAGTGAGCTTGAAAAATGTTTAGGTCATAGTAACCCTCATACACTTTCTTATCAAAGTAGAGTTGGTCCTGTTGAATGGTTGAAGCCTTATACAGAAGAAGTTTTAGCTGATCTTGGAAAGTCAAATGTTAATGATCTAATTGTGGTCCCTATAAGTTTCGTTGGAGAGCATATCGAGACATTGCAAGAAATTGATATTGAATATAAAGCAATTGCTGAAAAGGCTGGTATTAAAAACTTTCGGAGAGTAAAGGCTCTAAATACTCATCCTACTTTTATTGAAGGCCTTAGTGATCTAGTGATTTCCTGCTTGGAAGGACCTCTAATTAATATAGAGGAGGCTTCTCAGTTGCCTGAAAAAGTTAAACTTTATCCTCAGGAGAAGTGGCAATGGGGTTGGAATAATAGTTCAGAGGTGTGGAACGGAAGGGTTGCAATGATTATTTTTCTTGTGCTTTTTATTGAACTTATTTCAGGCTCTGGACCACTACATAAATTAGGCATCTTATAAAGAAAAATTGAATTTTATTTGTAAATTTTTAAATTTTTTTAAAGATTTTTTGAATATATTTCTGACATTACATTTCTAAATGAGGCAAAAGTATTTAATTGAGTTTAATATTTATATTAAATGTTGAATTTCTTTAGTGATCCTTACTTCGAGATCCTTTTCAAAGGGTAGTTCAAAACATGAAAATCCAGTTTGGATAACTGGTGCAGATGCACTAATGGATTCTTTAAAAATTCATGGAGTAAAAGTTATATTTGGATATCCTGGGGGAGCCATACTGCCAATATATGATGCTGTTCATAAGGCAGAACAAGATGGTTGGTTAAAGCACTACATGGTTAGGCATGAACAAGGTGGTTCACATGCGGCTGATGGATATGCAAGATCCACTGGTGAAGTAGGAGTATGTTTTGGAACCTCAGGCCCAGGTGCAACAAATTTGGTAACTGGAATTGCCACTGCGCAAATGGATTCAGTCCCTCTAGTTGTTGTTACAGGTCAAGTCCCAAGACCTGCTATAGGGACAGACGCTTTTCAAGAAACTGATATTTTTGGTATTACACTTCCAATAGTGAAACATTCATGGGTAATAAGGGATCCTTCAGATATCGCGAAAGTAGTTTCTGAAGCTTTTTTTATAGCATCATCTGGAAGACCTGGCCCTGTTTTAATTGATATACCCAAAGATGTAGGTCAGGAGTTCTTTAATTATCAAAGAGTTTTGCCTGGTGAGATTATTCCTAAAGGATTTAAAAGAAATGGAGAAATTAATGATTGTGATATCAACAAGGCAATTAAATTAATAGAAGATTCTGAAAGACCTCTTCTATACGTAGGAGGTGGGGCAATATCTTCAGGAGCTCATGATGAAATAAAAACTTTGGCAAAGAATTATCAAATACCAGTTACCACAACCTTAATGGGGAAGGGTGCTTTTGATGAAAAAGACAATTTATCAGTAGGGATGTTAGGAATGCATGGAACTGCTTATGCAAATTTTGCTGTTACAGAATGCGATCTTTTAATTGCTATTGGAGCTAGATTCGATGATAGGGTGACAGGAAAATTAGATACTTTTGCACCTCATGCAAAGGTAATTCATATAGATATCGACCCAGCAGAAGTAAATAAAAATAGACGGGTAGATGTTGCAATTGTTGCTGATGTTTCAAAAGCTGTTCTGAAAATTAATGAACAATCCCTTAAAAACAAATTTACTTGTCAGACGAAAAACTGGTTAGAAAAAATTGATTATTGGAAACATAAACACCCTTTATATGAACCGCCTAAAGAAGGAGAAATTTATCCTCAGGAAGTTCTTTTAAAAGTTAGGGAACTTTCACCAGAAGCTTATATAACTACAGATGTAGGACAACATCAGATGTGGGCTGCACAATATCTTAGGAATTCTCCAAGAAAATGGATTAGTAGTGCAGGCTTAGGAACTATGGGTTTTGGATTGCCAGCGGCAATTGGAGTAAAAGCAGCCTTACCTAATTCAGATGTAATTTGTATTGCAGGAGATGCAAGTGTCTTAATGAATATTCAAGAATTAGGAACCTTATCTCAATATGGTCTTAAGGTGAAATTGATTATTATCAATAATCGCTGGCAAGGGATGGTAAGACAATGGCAGGAAAGTTTCTATGATGAAAGATATTCCTCATCTGATATGAGTTGTGGCGAACCTGATTTTGTAAAACTTGCTGAGTCTTTTGGAGTTAAAGGATACTTAATTTCTGATAGAAAACAATTACAGAATGAATTAAAAAATGCGCTTGATCATGACGGCCCTGCTTTGATTAATATCCTTGTCAGAAGAGGTGAAAATTGTTATCCAATGGTTCCTCCTGGTAAAAGTAATGCTCAAATGGTTGGTTATGTTAATTGTGAAAACTAATTTTTTTAAAATTCGTCATTTTAAAAAATTAACTTTAATATAATTTAAAAACTTAGATATTTCTGAATTGAAAAAATTATCAATAATTTTAATTATAATTTGCTTGATTGTTTTTAATCCTGGAATAGTAAACTCGGCTGAAATTCTTCAAATTAAAAGTTCAAATACTATTTTGGTGGGGGATCAAAATAGAAATTTAACTATTGGATTATTTTGTGTAGATGTAAATAAAAATGATGAGATTGAAGCAACTAATTTACTTAAGAGTGAATTCCCAAGGGGGAGCAAAGTTAAAATAAAGCCTTTTGGTTTCAAAGAGAATATTTTGTTAGCTAAAGTTTTTAATATTAAAGGTACTAAGGAGATGACGGAATTATTGGTCGCCAAAAACTTAAGTAGTGAAATCTGTCCAAGTTAATTATCTTTAAGAGCAAATAAGATTCCATTGTCTCGAGATTGTTTTGCTCCTTCTCCAGGAATGAAATTCATTATTGAATTTGTATGTGCATAAATTTGAGATGTCTATGTTTGTATGAGGGATGTTCTCATTTAAAAGTTGTCTATAGGCAGATCTTTTTAGATCAAGTTGATTTAAGCTTTGCCTTCTTAAGTGATTTGAATAACTAAAGCAAAGATCTTTTTTTGTTTTAGTCAATTTGATAGTTAAGTTTTTGTTTTCGGCCTTTCTATAAAATTCTTTGAGTGTCATTTTATCAACTAGATAATGTTCCTTAGAAATTGCTGGTCCTATTGCAACAAGAAAGTCATCTCTAGATGTCCCAAAAGTATCGAAAATTTTTATAAGATTTTTTATTATTTTTTTTTCTAAACCTTTTCTTCCACAATGTAAGGTTGCTACATTTCTTGTCTTTTTATCTGCAAAAAATATTGGCATACAATCAGCTGTGTAAACCCATAGGTTTTGACTACATTTATTGCTAACAAGACCATCTGCATCAGTCTTAGTTCCTTTTTGCGAATGAGATCCAAACACTATCACATTACTGTGAATTTGATTGGAAACACAATTTATGGAATTTGCATTAAAGTGATTCCCTAATAATTGAAGATATTTATCAGAGCAAGATTTCGTGAAGTATGCATGTTTGAAATTATTTTGACTAAGAATAGGTGATGAATAATACTCAAATTTTTTGTTTTGAATATGAATTTCATCTTTTGAGAAATATATTTCTTTGTAAGGAATAGTTCCCGCTCCTAAAGTGAATTTATGAAATTAATTCAATATCCCTTAAGATCCAGAATCCTGCAAATTTTTCGATATACGGCGTTGACTGAATCGAAATAAATTGATAACCAAAAGAATTTTTTTTATTCTCTAAAAACTTTGTATTCAAAATGTTTGCATCTTTTTCTGGCAAATCAGTTACCAGCCACTTATCATCTTCAGAAGCTTCAAGTATGAGTTGGTTCTTATTTACGACTAACTTAATAGGTTCTAAGCAACTAAACCATGCAGAAAGTGCCAAAGATCTATCTTTGCTAAAAAGTCTTAATCCTGGGACTAAGTAATTATCATCTAAATCTTGCTGAATTGGGAAAATATCTCCAAATTCCATAGGCCAATTTTCTGCTGATTTTAATTCGTCAATTGTTATTTCAGAGATAGTTAAAGCATCGCCCCTTACTGCTTCTGGTAGAGGTGTAGGAGAATTTTCCATTTTAGAAGTAAAAGTAGGAGCTAATACACCTCTTACATAACCTTTTTCCTTTGGATAAATCTCTTTTTCAAGGAATGCGATTCTATCCAATAAATTGTAAGTTCTCCTACTTACAAGAGCCTCAATACTTACGGCCTCGAGAGATTTCTTAATGATCGATTTCATTGACGACCTCCAGAATCGAACTATAGAAGGTTTCTCCCACCCTTGTTTTTTTGCTTCACTTATTGCTTCATTTAGTGCCTTTGTAAGCCACACTGAATTAACTTCATTAGCAGGGCACTTTTTATTCCAAAGAAAAACATCTTCTGTCTTATAACTTTTTGTAGAGCAAATAATTAATTCCCACCTTTTTTTCCCATTTGATTCAATAATTGGCCTTGAGTAAAAGTCTAATTCCCAATCTGAAATTTTTAATTTAAGACTTGACTCCATTTTTTTATTAATGTTCATTTATCTTTTTCTTTTTTATTAAAGAGTGCTCTAGTTTTTAGTGCTCTCTCTGTGGCTTCTTGCATTACTTTTTGCTTATCAATAATTAATTCTCCCGCAGAGTTTTCTAGGAGTGCTGTATTGAGACCAATACGACCTTTTTCGAGGTCTATTTCAGATATTAAAGCTTTTATCATTTCCCCTTCTCTAAAAACCTCTCTTAAAGAGCGAATCGATCCATTTGTTAGTGAGGATTGATGAAGAAGTCCACTAGCTCCACCTAAATCTATAAAGAAGCCATATGGTTTAACTGCTAAAACTTCTCCTTCAATTAATTGACCTAATTCTAAACTTGTAAGTTTAGATACTAATGATGCTTTCTTTTCAGAGAGAACTAATTTTCTGGATTCTGGATTCACCTCAAGAAACGCTACTTTTAGAGTTTTGCTAATAAAAGATTGATAATCTTGACCATCTTCAAGTTGGGATCTTGGGATGAATCCTCGTAATCCATCTACATCGCAGGTAAGCCCACCTCTGTTAAATCCATTAATTAAAACGTTAATTAATTCTCCATTTTTTGCGGAACTTGTTACTTTCTCCCAACTTTGCCTGAGAATTAGTGCCCGAGCGCTCACTGTTACCATCCCATCAGCATTTTGTTCTTTGATGACCAAAACTTCCATTTCAAGGCCTATAGAAAACTTTTCTTTGAAGTTAGTTATGACACCCAAACCACATTCTTTTTTGGGCATATATCCAGGTGCTTTTCCGCCAATATCAACATATAGTCCATCACTTTCGATGGCTATAACCTTCCCTGAAATTGTTTCTCCAGTAGCCCCAATTGGCTCATTTGCATTTAAAGCCTCCAAAAAAGCACTTTCATCAAAATCGAATTCATCAACTGTTCTTTCTAATTGAAAATCTGAGTTTTGCTTAGAAAAATTAAGAGGTCTATTTAAATCTTTTTGAGTTAAATCTTGTTGAGAAAT
>CACBGC010000033.1 GCA_902538695.1 uncultured Synechococcaceae cyanobacterium
AGAGACGAGAACTCAAATAGTAGCTTTTGATGGCGCCTATCATGGTGATACATTTGGCGCAATGGCTTTAGGTGAAAGAAATATTTTTAATGAGAATTTCGATAATCTTATGTTCCCAGTTAGAAGAGTCCCTTGGCCTTCAACTTGGATGAACGATGAAGAAGTAGAAAATAAAGAAAATAAGGCGATCCAAAAATTAGAAACTCTACTTAAAACTCCCACAGTTGCAGTAATCCTTGAGCCACTTGTTCAAGGAGCAGGAGGTATGAATATGGTTAGGCCTCAGTTTATAGAAAAAGTTTCAGAAATTATAAAAAATAATAATTCTTTGTTAATTGCCGACGAAGTATTGACTGGGTTTGGAAGATGTGGAACCCTTTTTGCTTTTCAAAAGGCAAAAATCATTCCTGATTTAATAAGTATTTCAAAAGGTTTAACTGGTGGATTTTTACCGATGGGAATAACTTTATGTAAAGAGAAAATTTTTCAATCCTTTATTGATGATTCCCCAAGAAAAACTTTTTGGCATGGACATAGTTTTACTGCTAATCCTTTAGGTTGTGCTGCAGCAAACGCTAGCCTTGATTTATTAGAAAAAGAACCACAAAAATACCTTTCATTTGAAGAAAAACATTTATCTCATCTAATTAAATTTAAAAACTTACCTAATATAAAGAAGGTAAGGGTATCCGGTACAATTGCTGCCTTCGATTTAGATATTGGGAACAAAAAAGGTTATTTCAATAATATTGGGAAAGAAATAAAGAGTCTTGCAATGGAGCAAGGTTTATTCATTAGGCCCCTCGGGAATGTTATTTACCTCTTGCCGCCTCTCTGTATAACAGATGATCAATTGGGGAAAAGTTACTGGATAATAAGGCAAATCTTAAGCAATCTTTAGATAGACGTTTAAGGTCCCTGTAATATTGCATTTTCAACATCTTCTCTATTAATGCAGTAAGAAAATAGTCTTTTGGTTTCTTGTCCTTCACTTTCCCATGTAACACTTAAATCTTCTTGTTCAAAAATAATAGTTGCATTCCAATTTGAAAGTAAAAGATACCATTTAGATGGATTTTTAATATCCTTCACAGCACCTAAATCAGTTAGCCACAATTCCAATGATTGCAGTGAATTTTGATTAATAGGTTTTTTAGAGGGATCCACAGACTTTTTTTAAAAAATTATTTAATTAGCCAAAGCGGTATTGTCTCTAATTCTTTTCCAGTAAAAGATGCAATAAAAATTGAACCAATTAAACACATAGAAATGATGATAAATAAAAGAAACAACGAAAACAATTCTCCATTAGAAAAAGGTCTTCTATTTCCTATTAAATTTTGATTATTAGAATCGATTACTAAATTATTTAAAACATTAGTATTATTTGTAATCCTAAAGTTTTCTTTTAGTTTGTCATCATATATTTTCCTTAAATTACTATTATTCAAATGTTCATAAGCTTCAAGAACTTCTTGGAATTTACTTTTAGCAACGTCTATATCTAATGAAGTTGTATCGGGATGCAACTCAATAGAAAGTTTACAAAATGCCTTTCTTAATTCATGATTGGATGCATTTTCATTTACACCTAAAATTTTATAATAGGAAGTTTCCCCTTTCAAAATAATCTTTTATTAATATTGTAATTCTAATAAATTTTTACTAAATAGAATGTATTTAATGGATGGTTAAAATTCATATTTATAACGAAATGAAAAAACAAGACATTCCAGAAGAAATTCTTTCCTTAATAACAGAAGAAGAAATAAATTTATTTCAAGAGTTACAAATTAAAATTAAAGAATTAAATAATAAGACCAATCTCACAAGATTAACTGATGGTGATGATTATTGGGTATCTCAAGTTTTTGACAGCATTTGGCCATTCAAAGCTTTCACGAATATTAATTTTGATAATAAAAAATTTTTAGATATTGGATCAGGCTGTGGCTTCCCAGGTTTAGCTTATGCAATAACTCATCCTAATTCTGAGATATACCTAATTGATTCTTTGAAAAAGAAAACAGATGCAATAAAAATTTTAGTTGAGCAGATCAATTTCAAAAACAATATTCATGTAATCAATGATCGTGTTGAGAATTTAGCCCACCACTCGTCAATGAGAAATAATTTTAATATTGCTACAACTAGAGCGGTTAGTAACCCATCAACAGTTTCGGAATATATACTACCAATGTTAAAAAAAGAAGGGTTTGGAGTTTTATATTGTGGCAAATGGACGAATCAAGAAAGCAAAAATCTAGATAAAACTTTAGAAATATTAGAAGGGAAAGTTAAAGATAAAAAAGAGATACTATTACCAAGAAATAAAGGCACCCGAAATATTATTCTTATTCAACCAAAGAATTTTTGTCCTGAAATTTACCCAAGAAAAGTTGGCAAACCTGAAAAAAATCCATTATGAAATTATTTTCTTGATAATCTTTTAGCATTCTTATCTCCAAACTTTTCTTTTAAATTTCTCAATTTTTTTATAACTTTTTTTGGATTTATATGACCTTCTAATACTTTAAATAATTGCCCTTCTGAAACATCTACATCTAGTAAATTCGCGTTGAATCCTGGGAACCAGTGGCTTCCATTACCAAGCAATTGATATCTAGCTCTTGCATATCCTTCCATACCCAACCAATCAATTAAATTTGAAAGCCAAAGCAGAACAGGAATATTAATATATCCCGGAGTATATTCCCAACTTGGTAGATTTCTATTCCAATTTTGATGCCACTCTAAACCTAAGGAATTAATTGATTCCTGCCTTAATTTGTTAATTATCTTCGGCACATACTTCTCAGATTCTGATAACAACGAGACAGCTTCTAAATGCAGAGCAAAATCTATCTCTTTTGCAATACCGACACTCAAAGTATGGACATTTTGATTTCTTAAGCAAAAAAGATCATTAAAAACTATAGGATGAAGTGGTTCACAAAATTCCAACATTTTTCTTGAGGGAGTATGAAGATGTCCCCCTTTATCAGTGGGACTTATTATGAAAACCCCAAGATCATGCTTATTGGCTAAATTAATAACCTTTGTATTTTCCTGATTAATGAAATACCAGTGCAAATTTACATAATCAAATAAGTTTGTTGATATGGCCTTTTCAATAAGTGAAGATTTTCCATGGGTTGAAAATCCAATAGATCCAATTAAATTTTTTTTTTGAAAATTCCTCAAAATATCAATGCAACCTCCATCTCGAATAGCCTGATGTAAATGTTCAGCAGTATTGATACCGTGTATTGCTAACAAATCAATTTTTTTAACTTTCAATTTTTCAATGCTAGATAATACATCTCGCTCAAAAATTTCCGGATCACTATTTGGTGGAATCTTTGTTTGGATTATATTTGGGATTTTCTTAGTATTCTTAAAACACATACCTAGTTGCACCTCAGAAGTTCCATAGTACTTGGCGGTTTCTACATGAGTTAAGCCATATTGTGTTGCAAGATCTAATATATTTTCTACTTTATTTTGTTCTTCGTATGAGACCTCAGAAAAATCTAATTGATCCCAACTTTTTTGAAATCTCATACCACCTAAAGATAAAACAGGAATCTTCAGATTGGTTCTTCCAAATCTACGATATTGCATCTTTTTGATATTAGTGCTTATTCATTCTCGGTGGCTTTCCAAATGTTTGAAACATATCCCTATCGAGACTATCCTCTAAATCATCTAATTCTTCAAATTTGACCCAATGAATACAATCAACAGGGCATGTATCTATTGCTTCTTGTATGACATCAGAACTATCTCCATCTTGCCTAATAGCTCGACTTCTACCATGAAATTCATCAACAGTGAAAGTGTTCGACGCGACGTGAACACAGTACTGACAACCAATACATTTTGCTTCATCAACCCATACAGCTTTTTCGGCTAAAAGACCACCTAAGACAGGCTCATAGCCTGTAATTTCAATATCTTTTTCAGTATTATGAAATGGATCAGTAAAATCCATATCTTGACATTAGTTTTCCCACTTGGTTAAGACCAATTCAATAGAACCATCATTTTTATTTTTTTGCTCTACGATTTGATATCCATCTTCTTGCGTTTTAGAAATGATTGTTTGGTAAGCATACATTTGTGTGACTTTTGAGATAAATCTTTCTACTGGAATCTCAAATTTCCATAGATCAAGGTCAGTAACTAATTCATATGAATTAGAATTTTTATCCCATTTAAATCCAACTTTGGTATCACCAGGTAAATTCATGCTTATATCAACGGCTGTGAATTGACCTTTATATCCTTTTACAAACTTTTCTTCTTGATTAATACTATAACCGAAATGATTTAAAGCCTTAATCAATGGCTCTACTTCTTTGAGCTGAGTTTTAATTGTACTAAAATGTGACATTAGATTCTTTATTTAATTGTGTTAAGTTTTCACTTTGATTAGAGATGAAAGCATCAGAAGTTTTATTTTTAACTGTTACTTTACCGAGAGCGTCTTCGAGATTTTTTGTAGCTTCATTGCATGAATTACCAGTAAATCCCTCAACAGTCTCTTCAACTCTTCCGTCTTGATGAATTTTGAATCTCAATGTTTTTTGAGGCATTAAATTCAAGTACTGAGTACTTTTACTTTATATAGAATAACGAAAATATTTTGTTTCAGTTGGTACAAGTTAATTAATTTTAATTTTTATATTGAATAACTGATAAATTTTATTTGTTATTAAGGGTTCTTGTAAAAAAATTAAAATTTTTAATTATAAAAACCTTGCATCCCCATTGAATCAAGAGCAGTTTTTGCTTCTTCCATAACGGATGGCTCTTTATCGAAAAGAGCTATCTTAGTACATTCATCAACGAAACATTCTTGGTGTGTATTGTTTAATTTTTCGTACAACCTACACAATGACCAAATGCAATTACTTCGCACACCTGATTCATTATCTATTTTTAAACTTATTAAAAGTTGTTCTGCTGCTAGTTGAGCATTCTCAACAGAAACATTTCCAATTTCAGCTAAAGAACTTGATGACCATAACCTTACTGCAGCCACATCATTCTTTAAAGCATTTATTAATGGTTCTAAAACAATTTGGTTATCATAATTAGCTAAGCTCCATGCAGTTGCTCTTCTTACATAAGCATTATCATCAGTCTTCAAAAGACTTACAAGTTTTTGGACTGCGGCAGGACATGGATTACGACCCAAAGCATATACCGCACTCATTCTTTCAACAGGACAGGGTTGATCAAGCAATGGTAACAAAAGGGGGAAAGATCTTTGATCTCTATACTCACAAAATATTCTTAAGCCTTGTATCCTCTCTTCTCTATTACCTTTGAGCATTTTTAAAGCTTCATCACACTCTTGGGTAATATTTAAATCTTTTGAAAAAACATCTTCATCAATTTGCTCTAGAGGATCTATTTCAATCTCCAAAGCCAATTCTCTGGCTAAAACATCTGGATCAACTGCGATTTCAGCTAAGCTTTCTTGATTAGGATCCTTATTTTTTGTCATTTTCAGAATCTAATAATATTAGTTCATTGGAGCAGGAGACATCATATCTCCTGGTAACCAAATTCTTGCACTAACTGCAAAGAAGGCAATCCCAAAAAGTGCGACAATTGCGAAAGGTAAAATTTTTGTCTTAATAAAACCCAAAGATTCAAATTTAATTAAAACAATAATAACCTGTTTAAGAGACTTTTAAAAAATTTCAAGATAATATTTTCTTAGGTAATATTATTTATACATTGTATTTTGTCTTAACTGACCACATGCAGCATTTTTATCGAGACCTCTGCTTTTTCGCAAACTGACAGCGATGCCATTATGAAAAAGTCTAGATTGAAATGATTGAAGATTTTTGTGAGAGGCTCTTTGAAATTCAACCTCATCAATTTGGTTGTACTGTATTAAATTTACATGGCATTGAAAACCTTTCAGCAAATTACTTAATTCATCAGCATGTTCTAATTTATCATTAACCCCACTTAACATTAAATATTCAAAACTGACCCTCCGACTAGTATCTTTTACGTATTGCTTACAGTCTTCAATTATATTTTCGATCTTGTAGTTTTTTGCACTCGGAATTATCGTTTCTCTTATTTTTTGGTTTGAAGCATGTAGGCTAATTGCTAATGTAAATTGACAATTACCTAATATTTGAAAAGACTTTTCTGATAATTTATTTATCATTTTTGGAACAGCGACAGTGCTTATAGTTATCTTTCTCTGGCTAATTTGAAAATCCTCATTTATAGATCTAATTGACAAGAGCAAGTCATCGATATTCAATAGGGGCTCACCCATACCCATGAAAACAATATTGGTCACTTTTCTATTCATTTCATTTTCGATAAATAAAATTTGATCTAAAATTTCACTTGCCTTTAAAGATCTCTTCAAACCTTCCTTACCAGTTGCGCAAAATTTGCAGTCCATTGGGCAACCAACTTGACTAGAGAGACAAGCAGTTAGTCTTTTTTCAGTTGGTATACCCACGCATTCAATACTTTCATTATCATTTGTGGTCAGTAACAACTTTAGTGTCCCATCGTTAGCTAAGTTTCTTTCCTGAACACTTAGCTCACTTAATTTAAAACCATCATCTTTCAACTTCTTTCTGAAATCTAAAGGTAAGACTTCTATTTGATCAATACTTTTCTTCTTATTTCTGTAGTTATAAATCCAATTATAGATTTGGCGGCCCCTAAAGGCTGCTTGACCATAATCTAAAGCCACATTTTCTAAATCCTTAACACTACTTCCAAGAAGATTTTTCAAAATAAGTAGTCTTTATTTAAAGATTATTTTTACCATAACAGCAAACCATGTTTTAAAAAGAATTCTGTAAGAATAAGCGCAAGAAAACCAATCATGGCAATTCTTCCATTGAGTCTTTCATTATAAAAATGAAATCCGTAACGAGGTAATTTTCTTTTGGGGACAATCTCTGGCTTAATCATTACTTACAAATTTAAAAATTTATTCTAGTCACTAAAAATAATAATAGATAATACTTATTCATCAGACAGAAGGCCCTCCTCCTGTAATCCCTCCAATGCGGCAGGATCTGGTAATTGATCTTCAGAAAATTGATTTTCAGCATTGGGTCTCGCGAAAGCCGCAAAATTACTCGAAGAAGGGTCGATTCCATGTCGGTTTCTTGTTGTCTCCAAATCTTCATCACTAGGATCATCTAGTATTGCTGCAGAGCTTACAGAAGGTGCTTGTGGCATATCAACTGTATAATCTGGCCTTAAATTCTGTGCTCTTCTGTAGCCCCCAGATTCTTCTGCAAGGATATCTGGATGAGGACCAGCCTCTGAAGATAATTCCTCAACAAAACCGCTAAAACCAGTACCTGCAGGTATTAATCTACCAATGATAACATTTTCTTTTAAACCTCTTAACCAATCAGATTTACCTTCAATTGCTGCTTCTGTAAGAACCCTTGTTGTTTCTTGGAACGATGCTGCTGAAATAAAGCTATCTGTATTAAGGGAGGCTTTTGTAATACCCAACAAAACAGGGGTAAATTCTGCTGGAGCTCCTCCAGTAATCGCCATAGCTTGGTTAGTATCTTCAACTTGCCTCAACTCTATTAGTTCACCAGGCAAAAGAGTAGTATCCCCAGCATCTTCTATACGGACTTTACTTGTCATTTGTCTAACTATAACTTCAATATGTTTGTCATCGATTGCTACACCCTGCGACTTATAAACGTTTTGGACCTCATTTACCATACTTCTTTGTAGTTTTGATATAGATTCTCTAGCAGCTTCTGTGAGAGGTTTCTGATCTTTTAAATCAGTGAAATAACAATCTAATAGTTCATGCGGATTAATTGGACCATCAGTTAAAGATTCTCCGCCTGTAACTTGTTGTCCATCACTAACCATAATATTTTTTCCAATTAATATTTGATATTCATTCACAAAATCATCTTTTTCAATAACTGATAAAGAAACTGATTCTTCATCATTACCCTGTTTAATCTGAACAATTCCAGTTTTTTTGCATAGAATCGCAGAATCTCTGGGTCTTCTAGCTTCTAATAACTCTTCAATACGGGGCAATCCTTGTACAATATCTCCAGTTTTCTGCCTCTCAAAAACAAGTAAAGCTAAACCATCTCCCCTAAGAACTAAATCTCCATCTTTAACATGTAAAACTGAATCAGGAGAAACCATATATGGCCTGCCTAGTCTTAAGGTTACTGAACTATTTGAGATTTCTTCTATTTCTCCACAAGAAGTTGATTTTGCAGACTTACTTATAGGATCACCATCAACTACACGATCACCAACTTTAACAACTGCTTTATCACTAATTTTAATTTGAATTTTATCTTCTTCTCTTTCAACAATTAACCTTCTTATGGGCTCATCGTCATCAACATTTGGTAGTTGAACCAATCCCTTCTCTTTACAAAGAATTTGAGTAGTAGCTATTACATCTCCTGCTTGAACTAATTGGTTGTTATTGACTTGCAGTTCAGTATGTGTCGACCCATGACTGGAGTCAGATATAGTATCTCTCCTTACAAGAATAGACTCCAATATTACTAAGCTTAATCTATTAATTGATGCATCATTTTCATCTTGAATCGACTCGACGTCA
>CACBGC010000034.1 GCA_902538695.1 uncultured Synechococcaceae cyanobacterium
ACTTAAGAGGAACTTTAATAGTTTTTGGAATAATAAGAAACCTTTTTCAACTCTTTTTGGACCTAAAATTGAAAGGGAAATCACTAATATTATGAATATTTCAGGTGAATTTAAACCTAATAGTTTCATGAAATTTCATATTCTATTTATATTTTAGTACATGCTAAAAATTTAATCTAATTATTCTCAAAAGTAGGTAAATAGAGTTCCCTATTTGATGCAATTAAACCTTCTTCTTTAAAAAAAATCTCTAAGTCTTTTAGATCATTTATATCTACAAATTCACCACAATTATCTAATATATTATTATGGGTGAAATTCCATAAATCAGCCAAATATTCGTCATCATCTGGAAATGCTACAAATTTCAAATATGTATTATTCAAAGCATATTCACTAGCAAAATCAGAATCTAAACCTTCCCTCTTAGCATCACAGAAAACCTTAGCAAATCTTTTGCCAACTGAAGTTTGAGCACTTGATAAATCTAAATTACCTTGCATAGCATTAACATTTATTGGTGCAATAAAAAAAATTATTGGAAGAAAAATTGATACTAATATAAACAAGAAAAAAATTTCCTTTTTAAATTTTAACTCAACATAAACTAGCAAAAAAAGTAATAAATTAGGCCTATTTAAGTAAAAGCACTTATTATAAATTAAGAAATAATTAGAAAACACAAAATCACCTCAATATTTGAATTTATAATAAAGAGAGATAAAATAAATTTAAAATTATATGTCTTCAAATATAAGGCTAAAAGGAAGGGGAGTTAACAGGATAATTACGAGTAAGGTTATGCTATCGCCATTAGCAGGAGTTACAGATAACATTTTTAGACGACTTGTACGTAAATGGGCTCCAAACTCTTTACTTTTTACAGAAATGATAAATGCCACAAGTCTTAAAAAAGGATATGGCACACAAAAAATCAATCAAATAGATTTGGAAGAAGGTCCGATTGGAGTACAAATATTTGATAATAGGCCATATGCTGTATCTGAAGCTGCGAAACAAGCTGAGGACTCTGGAGCTTTCTTAATAGATATAAATATGGGATGTCCAGTAAAAAAAATTGCAAAGAAGGGTGGAGGCAGTGCTTTAATTAAAGATCGAAAACTTGCTATAGAATTAGTCAACAGAGTTGTAAAAGCTGTTAGGATTCCAGTAACAGTAAAAACACGACTCGGATGGGATAGTAAAGAAGAAAATATAGATGATTTCTTATTTAAACTTCAAGATGCGGGAGCAACGATGGTCACACTTCATGGAAGAACTAGAAAACAGGGTTTTTCAGGTAAGTCAGATTGGGAAATGATTGGGAAACTTAAAAAGTTATTGGAAATTCCAGTAATTGCTAATGGAGATATCAAAAATCCAGATGACGCTCTTAATTGTTTAAAAAAAACAAATGCTGATGGTGTAATGATTGGACGAGGTATTTTAGGATCCCCATGGAAAATAGGAGAAATAGATTATGCCCTTAGAGAAAATAAAAATTTTAAAGAACCAAACACAGAAGAAAAACTATATTTAATTATTGAGCATCTTGATGAATTAATAAAAGAAAAAGGAGATCACGGATTGCTAATTGCAAGGAAACATATCTCATGGACATGCAAAGAATTTAAAGGAGCTTCAAATTTGAGAAATAACTTGGTTAGAGCTGTTGATAAAAATGAAGTTAAAAATTTAATAAATAAAATGATTAAAACTTTGAATAATGAAAAAAATAGATTAGCTTAAAACAAAATTATTTTTTAAATGAAAATTATTAGTAAAGAAACAAGTAAAAGAGTTTGTGATCATATGAATAATGATCACAAAGATTCAGTGCACAAATATCTTATTCATTATGGGAAGATATTAAGATTTGAGAATGCTTATATGGAAGAAATTAATAATAGTTATATAAAAATCAATTACGATGGCCAATCAGCAATTATCAATTTTAAAAATGAAATATCTGAAGAAGAAATTCATTCAACTTTAGTATCAATGATTAAAGACATTAAAAAATAAAATAATTTATAAAAAAATTCTAATTTTTATCTTCATAGTAATCAGTTATCTTTTTACATTCTTCAAATGAAATCATGCTTAATCTAGATGTGGCTTTTATTTTTAAAATTGCACAAACAGCTAATAAATCAGCGCTATCCACAGTAAGTGCTTCAGAAAGTTCTAAGACCCTAAGACCTTTCATTAGTATTAAAAATCTTTTCTACATTATCAATAACCTTAAAATCAATGGGCTGCATTTTTCCCTAAACCTGCAACGAATGGAAAAGTTTGTTCATCACCAAATATATCTTCTACCGAAGAATTAGAAATATTAGTTTTTTTATTATCAGGCTTAATTTCTTCAATTTCATTAGAAATATTATCTTTAATGTTATTGTCAATTTCTTTTGCTAATAAATTATTCGTATTAGAAAATATTGAAAAAACTAATACACATAAAAACAAAACAATTTTTTTCATAAAATAAATTAATCTAATACTATTTTTATATGCCAATAGTGTTATTTAGAAAAGCTATATAATTTTAAAACAAATCTATATAAATCAAAATCAAAAAATATTCATCTTCCCAACTTATTTCTATTTTTAAATCTAATTAAAAAATAAAGACCTAGTAACAAAAGAATTGCAATGGAGTACTGATTAAGAAAAACATAAACCATATAGACGAGAAAGGGGAATAAGCACGCCCTCTTGAAATTTAATTTCTGTTCCTTTGACATATTTTTCCAATTTAAATATTCTTCCCATTGAAAAATCTTCTTCATTTTTCTACTTTTATCTTTACGATTAAACATAACTTTATAAATATAGTTTTGATCATTCTTATGTTAATAAATAAAATTAATCTACAATATCAAAATATGTTTTTTATTGAATTAAAATTTTCTAAATAAAAGATGAACTCAAAACCAGTTTGGAAAATAGAAAAAATAGTTTTACCTCAACATGCAGATCATGCAGGGGTAATGTGGCACGGTAAATATTTTAATTGGCTTGAAGAAAGCAGAATAAATGCACTTTCAGAAGTAGGTATAAGTTATTTCAAACTAAATAAAAATGGCTTAGATTTACCTTTAATCAATACTTCTATAAAATATAAATCTCCTTTATTTCTTGGTGAAAAAATAACAATCGAGAGCGAATTCAATATTGATAAAAGTCCTAGGATTAATGTAATTTCAAAATTTCATAACAAGCAAAATGAAATCTTAACGATTGCTGAAGTCAATTTAGTCTTAATTAATAAACTGAATTTTTCTATAATAAGAAAAAGACCAGATTTCCTATCGGAAGCCTTTAGTAAATTAAATGGTTGAAATTATTATCCGCCAATTCAACGATTTATTAATTATGAATATATTTCAAGTTATTGATTCTTATCAATATGAAATGGAATCAAGATATCAAGAAAAATCAATGTTCACTAATCTTTTTACAGAGCACAAATTTATAGGATGGTTAGGGTTGTTTATAGTATTTTTCTCTATCTTTGCAATTTTTGTTTTTCAATTTCTTGAGTGGGAAAGTAATGACAATAATAAAAGTTAAGAAGATTTAATGCTTATAATTCAACAGAATGACTTAAAAAATGGCTATCTACTTAAAAATAACTAACCCTACAGAGGTTGTAAAAAAAAAGACCTCAAAATGGCTTACAGATATTACACCCGAAAGAATTGATAGAAAATTGGTCGAGGATGAAGTAATAAAAGGCATTATCGAGCAATTAACATTAGAAGGCATAAAAGGAGAAATATCAGCAATTAATGGATTTGAAGTAAATGAATCTTCAGTAATAACAAAAAATAATTTTGTTATTAGAAAAACAAAAACTTTTTAGATAGAAAATAAAAATCTTTAATGAAAAATTTTTTTATTTTAATTATTTTTATCATTTTTTTAATTTTTATAATTGTAAAAGATTATCAAATTAAGAAGAAAAAGTTAAAATTAAACAACGCCTTAAATTCCAATTTTTTTATTCAAACAATTAATAAATTAATTGACGAGAACAAATACAATTTGTTAGAGGAGAGGATCAGATTAAGGGAGATAGATGCTTACGGTAACGAGGATTATAAAAAATGGATTGGCAATCCACCTCTTGATGAAAAAGCCATTGAGAAAAATATATTTTATGGATCTAAGCGATTTAAAGAGGGTATACCATACTTCTATGAAAAAGTAATTTTAAAAGAATTTGGAAGTACGGAATTATTTTTCGAAAAGTGGAGATCCTATTGTAATGAAAATCCTACTATTGATGATGAGATAATTGGATCTATTAGAAAGCTCGAGACTGAAGATTGGTTTGTTTTCATAGCAAGTCAAATTGAGAAATCATGCTTAAACCTAATAGAAAAAAACTACTTAAGTAAAAAAAAGGGAAACTACAAAAAAGGTATTAGATTTGAAAATCATTGTATGGAAATTCTCAAACAAAATGGCTGGGAAGTAAAAGAAACCCCTATTACAGGAGATCAAGGGGTTGACTTAATTGCGTCAATAAATGATTTGAGAATATGTATACAATGCAAAGATCATGAAAAAGCCATTGGAAATAAAGCAGTTCAGGAAATTTCAGCTGGTAAATTATTTTGGAAAGGTACACATGCAATAATAGTCTCAAAATCTGGCTTTACAAAGTCTGCTCATCAATTAGCAAAATCGAATAAAGTGGAACTAATCAATGAATATCAATTAAAAGATTTAGAAAAGTTTATTGTTTAAAAAGTTTATATCAATTGAGTTAAGCCCTCTTTGTAAAGCAAAAGAGTTGTAAAAATTCCTGAGGCCCACATTAAACCTCTAGCTGTGGGGATATTAAATATATATGCACCAATATATAAAAAACGAAAAATAGGATGAATCAATGCTGCAATTATTGCAATATTAGAGTCAGTTAAACTAATCAAACAAAGAAGACATGCGGGTGCATGTAGGGAAATACTTTCCCAACAATTTTGATGACACCAAACTGCTCTTTTTCCAAAAGAAGGTAATTCATCGAATAAAGCCCTTGGAGCAGACATATTTTCAACAGAATATCCCGCTTTAACTCTCCCTATAGTTAATGGAATAATTGATAATAAAACAATACCAACTGATAGACAAAGGCTCCAGGCAAAAGCTACTTGCATATGATTTAAATAATATTATTAGCTTAATAATTGAAGCTCGTTATCGTGATAAATGAAAAATCATTACCATAGATAAAACTTTGCAAAAAATGCTGTAATTTATAAAAAAATCATTTATGGATATTTCAAAGATAGTTTTAATTTTTGGCATAAGCTTACTAATATATTCTGCTTTTCTGTTTTTAGGATTTTTTCTTAAGAATAAAAATCTAAAGGCACAGAATCTAAAAAAAGAAGAATAGATTATTAATGCCACGAAAATTTACTATTTTCTCAATATTTTTATATCTTTTTGAATATATTTAATGGAAATAAAATTTGATCCAAATAATAATAAGGGATATTTGAAATTAAATAAGACAGTTGCTGGTATATGAAAAAATTTTATAAATTTCTCAAAAGTTTTCTATTTATATCACTATGGCTTATTTTATCCTCATTTTTAACCCAATATTGGAATACCTTTCATTGGGAATATGTTTACTTAAACTTCAGAATTATATTTGATAAAGAATTTTGGTTTGTTGTAGAAAAAATTTTTTTAGGATTTGATATTGGTTACTGGTTAGAAGAAGGACTAAAATTCTTAAGTTATGAAATACCTAAAGAATCATTTAAATATTTACCAATTTATTTCGTATTAAAGTCTATTTGGATAAAGAATTAATTTCTATTTTTAATAGATTTTAATAAATTCCTTGAAATTCTTGAATAAAGTCGGTGAATTTATTTTTCTTAAAACAAATAAAGTTCCTTTATCACCTCTACAGATTCTAAGCTTATTGCTTAAGTAAGTTATCTCTAACCACCCTAATTGTTCATTATTTATTTCTTTCATAGCCTTTATATTTTTTCTTCCAAACTTAGGACCAATAACACCAGCATGTGTAAATTTGACCCCAATTTTTTTTTCATTTATGTAATTAAGTCTTATTAAAATGCCAGTACCAATAATTGAATTTATTCCTCTAGGTTTAAGTAAATTAAGACCATTTAAATTTAAAGGATTAAGAATTTGAAGGTTATCAATAAAAGGAGAATATTTTAAAAAAGGGCTATTAGAACTACTCCACCTAAGCTCCCAAACACCCTGCAAATCATTTCTATCTTTGGTAAAGGAAAAATTATGATCAATTTCAAGTTGTTCGGCAATAGTACGTATACTCTCTGAATTTGGAGATTTAAGAAGTAAATTTAATAAATCATTTTCGGTTTCCATTTAATAAACGCTGGAGTATATAGCTAAGGATAAATACTCACCTCCATGTGCTATATTCTACCCAGAATATGTTGATTTGATGACAAAGAGCTATTGGCTAAAGAAAATTTCAATTCCAAATGCAGATTTATTTCTGGAATATATAAGGACAGTATTGCCTTGGATTAAATCTGTGGGAGGAGTAATAGTAAAAAGAGATTTAATACAAGAATCAACCTCAAATGAATGGGATGGAGGGCAGCTTGGATTAGTAATTGAATTCGAATCAAAATTTGCTGCTAAAAAAGCATTTTATTCTGAAGTATTTCAAAAATATCTGCAGTCCAGAGATTTAATGGAACTAGTTACTATAAGTACTCTTTAAAAAAATCAACCAATATCGACCTCACACAAACAACTTATAAGTATTTATTACTATTAAATTATTTATGTAATATTTATAACTTCACTAGCAATAGCATATTTTGCAAAATTTAATTGTAAAAGTAATCCGTTAATCAAATGAACTATTCAACAGAAAAAGATGATTATTTGATGACAACTCCATATACAAAGAAAATTCAGCAAAAATTTGAAAAGGTTAAATCATTTTTAGAGCAAAATGGATTTAATCCTTCATCAGATAGCTTAATGCAAGATATAGTTAGCTCAGAAGAATATATTGCTAAAAATGGCTTATAAAATATCAGAATATATTCAGAGTCCTTAAATAATAATAACCGCCTATTAGAAAAGGTAATAATATTCCAATAAATAAAAATATGGATTTCTTTGATTCGCCTTCTGATATAGGGTTAATTTCTGGTTCAATTGCAAAACCATTTTGTCTACCACCGCTTTCGGTTGTATAACCTTTTTTATTCATAAGAAAAATAAACTATGCAGATTATCTCATGTAAAAACTTATTTAAAAAAATTTTTTACATTTAGAATTAAACTAATTTTAAAATCTAATAATTGATTTCAATCTGAGATTTCAATTTGGCAGCTTTTTTTAAAAGACCTACAACTTCCTTACGGCCAGTAGCAAACTCAGCCTTATTAAGTAATTCGCTATATTTTTTTGTGATTTCTCTATGATTCATTTTTGATATTATATTTTATAAATTATAAAGTTACTAAAAAAAGTTTTTGTATAAAAGATATCAAAAAAGAATTTAAGTACCTTTACCTATTTAAACCAACCTTTTTTCTTTGGTTTAATCTCTTCTTTGATAACTTCTTTTTTTCTCCCAAATAATCCCTTTT
>CACBGC010000035.1 GCA_902538695.1 uncultured Synechococcaceae cyanobacterium
ACAAAAGCATTAGCTTACTCTATTGCAGGCTGCTTCCCACCAAAACAAAGATATAAAAAAATACATCCAGCAACAAGAACATTTCAAGCACTAAGAATTGCTGTTAATAAAGAAATTGAAGTATTAGAAAAATTTTTGCAAGTTGTACCTGAATGGCTTTTGCCAGGGGGTATTATTTCTGTTATTAGTTTTCATTCTCTTGAGGATAGGTTAGTTAAAAGTCATTTTAAGAATGATCAAAGACTAAAAAACCTGACAAAAAAGCCAATAACTCCTTCCGAAAAAGAAGTCGAACTTAATAAAAGAGCTAGAAGTGGGAAATTAAGAATTGCTCAATTAAATTAGAAGCCAATAATTTCTATCGTAATGATCTGATTGTATTTGTAAGAATATGAATTGCTTGTTTTATATCTTTTGAATTAGTACTTAATCCAATACTTAACCTTATCGAAGATTCTGCTTCTTTAAGAGATCTACCTAAGGCTAGTAAAACATGAGATGGTTCACCACTACTACATGCAGATCCAGTAGAACAAATTATTTTAGATTTTAAAAGTTTATGAAACTTTGCTCCGTTTAAATCCAATACAGTCAAATTTAAATTGTGAGGTAATCTTTTTTCTATGGAACCATTAATTAATAAACCAGAATTATTTTTTAACAACCCCTCTAAAAGGTTATTTCTATAAAAAAGTAATTTCTCAGCATTATTTTTTTGATTAAGAACTGCTATCTCTATTGCTTTAGCAAAGCCAACTACTAAAGGAAGAGGTAATGTGCCAGACCTAAGACCATATTCCTGACCTCCTCCAACAATTAAAGGCTCAAGATTAATTTCTTCATCAATCAAAAGAAGTCCTATCCCTTTAGGGCCGTATATTTTGTGAGAACTCATCGTTATCATGTTTACATCTGATAAAAGATTGTCTAAAGCCATATAACCTAAACATTGTGCAAAATCAGAGTGAAATGTTATTCCTCTCGATTTACATATCTTTGAAATATTTTCTATGGGCTGAATAACTCCTATTTCGTTATTTGCCAACATGACACTAACCAGAAATGTATCTTCTCTTATTTTTTTTTTGAATTGTTCTTCTGAAATTAAGCCATCTTTCTCAGGATTAATTTCTGTAACCATAAATCCCTCTTTTTTTAGTTGGTTTAAGGGCTCCAAAACAGCTTTATGCTCCGTTTTTAAGGTAATAATATGTCCATAATTTCCTGTTTTTTTATAGAAATTTCTAGCAAAACCTAATAAGGCTAAGTTATTAGATTCAGTTGCCCCACTTGTAAAAATAACTTTTTTATTCTTAAGAAATAAACTTTGTTCTATTCTTTCCCTTGAGGCTTCCAATATAGCGCTTGCGTTAATCCCCGCCAAATTAGATTTATTTGCAGGGTTAGAAAATATCTCACTCCAAAAAGGTTTCATAGAATCAACGACATCTTTAGAGCAAGGAGTCGAAGATTGATAGTCTAGTAGTATGGGAGTTGATAGCATTATGTTTAGTATATAAAATTCTGTTTATTACTAGAAAATCAAATTAAAGAATTAAAAAAATGAATGAAATTAATCAAATAAACAATGAACCGGTAAGAAAATCAAGAATTTTATTAGTTGATGATGAGCCTGGTTTAAGAACAGCTGTTAAAACATTTCTAGAAGATGAAGGCTTTGAAATATTTATTGCAGTTGATGGAGAGGATGGTTGGGAAAAAGCTCAAACAGTTTTTCCCGATTTGATAATTAGCGACATTATGATGCCCCGAGCTAACGGTTATACTTTATTAGAAAAAATTAGAGAGGATGAAAAATTAGGAGGAACTCCAGTTATTTTTCTGACTGCAAAAGGAATGACCCTAGACAGAACAGAAGGCTATCTTGCAGGAGTTGATGATTATATTTCTAAACCTTTCGATCCAGATGAATTAGCTGCGAGAGTTAAAAATGTCATCAACAGACAAGAACGTTTACTAAAAGAAGCGGCACGATTCGCAGATATTGATGTAAGCAAAATGGCTAAACAAATTACTGAAATAAAATCTATGCTCACAGACCAAAATCCAACTAATTCAGAAAATAAAATAAATATTCCTAGTTTTACTCCAAGAGAAGCAAGTGTGCTTCAACTTGTAGCAGAGGGCCTGATGAACAAGGAAATTGCGAGACAGCTTGAAACATCTATTAGAAATGTTGAGAAATATGTAAGTAGACTTTTTATCAAGACAGGTACATCCAGCCGAACCGAATTAGTTCGTTATGCGCTTGAAAATCATTTAGTAAAATAAATTTTTAAATTTTTTCGAATTCAATTAGTTTTGAAAAATAAAAAGGAGCTTGATTTAATTTGTTTGTAACCACTTTAAATCCTCTTTTTTTTGCAGCATTAATAATACCCTTTTCTTTCAAAGTATATGCTCTTGTAGTTTTACTTGGCCCAGGAAATAATTTCCCAATATTTTTTAGCACAGCAAGAACTGGAGTATAAGGAGCAAAGCTAACAATTAGTTTTTCTTTGCTTAAATCGCATAGATGTTGGACCATTTCTTCTGCGACCGGTTGAGGGTAATGAATAAATACGTCCAAACAAACTACAACATCAAATAGTCCTTTTAATTTTTCCAGATCACAGACTTCATATTTGATTTTGCCTTGATTCAAACCTAATTCATATATGCGTTTCTTCGTTTCTTTAATCATTTCAGAAGAAATATCGCTCACCTGTAATTCTTTGATACCAAGTCTTAGTAAAGGTATGGACAGGCTGCCTACACCACATCCTGCATCACAATAACTTTTTTTTGTGAGTTCAGGATAATTTTTGATATATGAAACAACATCATCTACAGTTTTTTGATGTCCTTTCCTTATATTTTTCTGAACTGTATTAATTTCATCAGATTGGCTATAAATTTTATTCCATCTTTTAAAGCCAGTGCCATTAAAATACTCCCTAACTTCACTTTTTTCGATAATCTTATTTGACGTCATAGTATTCTATGAAAAATTTTTCTTTTTATAATAACTAACTGGCACCAAATTAATTGCACGCCATTATAGGAAAGCATTGATTTGTTATTTTGTCAGAATTGAATTCTAAAGATATTTATAAAATTGCTGTCGTAATGGGTAGTGATTCAGATCTAAAAACTTTAAAACCAGCAATTGATATTTTGCGAGAATTTGGAATAAAAACTGAAGTTTGTATACTTTCTGCCCATCGAACACCTATTGAAATGATGGAATATGCAAAAAATGCAGAATCAGAAAACATAAAGGTAATAATTGCCGGTGCTGGTGGTGCTGCTCATCTTCCAGGAATGCTGGCATCTATAACTTGCATTCCTGTAATTGGAGTACCAGTAGAGAGTAAGACACTTAAGGGGATTGACTCTCTTTTATCAATCGTTCAAATGCCCGCAGGTATTCCAGTTGCAACAGTTGCAATTAATGGAGGTCAAAATGCTGGATTATTGGCAATAGAGATGATCAGTTTATTTGATAAATCCATAAAGAAAAATTTAAAAGAATTCAGAGAAAATCTTCATACACAGGTAAGAACAAAAAATAGTAAGTTATCAACCATTGGTCCTGACAATTATCTTCAAAATAAATGAACTAATATTTTTCTGTTAGGCCTTGTTAAGAAAGTTTTCTTTTTTTAGGTAGTTAATAACTTTTTCAACGGAATCATTTAAATCTAATGAACCTGTATCAACAACAATTTCTGGATTATGAGGAGCTTCATATGGACTAGAAATCCCTGTAAATTCTTTAATTTCTCCCAAACGAGCTTTTTTATAAAGACCTTTAGTATCCCTATTTTCACAAACTTTGATATCAGCAGAACAATAAACTTCAATAAAATCCTTAGATCCAATAATTTTTCTCACCTTATCTCTATCACTAATAAATGGCGAAACGAATGCTGTAATAGTTATTATCCCAGCATTCATAAATAAATTCGCAACTTCGCCAATTCTTCTTATATTTTCTTCTCTATCTTCATCCGAAAAACCAAGATCTTTACATAAACCGTGTCTAATATTATCTCCATCCAACACATAAGTCGAAAAACCATCTAAGTGTAAAACTTCATTTAAAGCGTTGGCCAAAGTACTTTTACCAGAACCAGATAAACCTGTAAACCAGATAACCAAACCTTTATGACCTCTCATTTTCTCTAACTTTTCTCTGTCAATACTTAAGTTGTGCCACTTTATATTGGTTGACTTTGTTTGATCTTGTTCTTTCATTTTTGCACCATCAAAATTAAAAACCTATCCTAACCCTTGCTTCATAAATTATGAAATCCCTCTTTACGAAGAAACTCAACTGATTTCGATACCATATCACCCTGTAACTGGATATTTCTATCAATCAATGTTCCTCCAGTCCCACAAAAAACTTTAATTTTTTTTAGTAATTCTTTTAATAAGATTTCATTCTCAGTGCCTAAACCTCTTATTAAAGTTACAGTCTTTCCCTTTTTACCTTTTTTTTGTTTTGAAATATTTATTTTTGATTTTTTATCAACAGTATCTGCCTTGGCTGCTTCTTCAGATTGTTTTTCTTGATTATCAAATTCGATCCAATTCTTTTTTCCCATTATTTTCAATATAATCTATAGTTAGTTAATACTTATTCTATAGAAAAAGTGGTAAGTACATTTTCTCGCAAAGATCAAAACTATAAAAATGAAGATTTAAATCAACCCTCCAAAGAGGGAAGATTTGGAAAATATGGTGGTCAATATGTTCCTGAAACGCTAATGCCTGCTCTTTTTGAGCTTGAAACAGCTGCATCTAATGCATGGAAAGATAAACTTTTTGTAGAAGAATTAAATCATCTTCTCAAGACTTATGTAGGAAGAGAAACACCACTTTATGAAGCCAAAAGACTTACTGAACATTACAAAACTAAACAAGCAACTCCTAGAATATGGCTTAAAAGAGAAGATTTAAATCATACTGGGGCTCACAAAATTAATAATGCCCTTGGACAAGCTTTACTGGCAATAAGAATGGGCAAAAAAAGAATAATTGCAGAAACTGGAGCAGGTCAACATGGAGTTGCTACTGCTACTGTTTGTGCAAGATTTGGCTTGAAATGTATTATCTACATGGGTGCTGAAGACATAAAAAGGCAATCCCTTAACGTTTTCAGAATGAAACTTCTAGGAGCTGAAGTTAAAGTTGTAAATTCTGGAACTGCAACACTTAAGGATGCCACTAGTGAAGCCATTAGAGATTGGGTTTCTAATGTCGAAACCACACACTACATTTTAGGATCAGTAGCAGGTCCACACCCTTTCCCAAAGATTGTGCGAGATTTTCATGCAGTTATAGGTGAAGAAACTAAAAAACAATGTTTAGAATCATTTGGATCTTTTCCTGATATTTTGCTTGCTTGTGTAGGTGGCGGATCAAATGCAATGGGGCTTTTCCATCCTTTTGTTAAAGAAACTTCTGTGCGTCTTATTGGAGTTGAAGCCGCAGGAAGCGGAGTTGATACTGACAAACATGCTGCCACTATCACTAAAGGTTCAGTTGGAATTTTGCATGGATCAATGAGTCTTCTCTTGCAAGATGATAATGGTCAAGTACAAGAAGCTCACTCAATAAGTGCAGGTTTAGATTACCCTGGAGTAGGACCCGAACATAGCCATTTAAAAGACATAGGTAGAGCAGAATATGGATCAGTCACAGATCAAGAAGCTTTAGACGCTTTGAAACTTGTTAGTGAGCTAGAAGGAATTATACCTGCACTTGAAACTTCCCATGCATTTGCTTGGTTAGATAAATTATGCCCTACTCTTGAAAAAGATACTCATATAGTTATCAATTGCTCTGGTAGAGGCGATAAAGATGTTAATACTGTTGCATCTTCATTAGATATTTAATCAATACCTTGGTATTGATGGGTCAATATATCTACTCCATCCATCAATACCCTCCTCCAAATTCCATATTTCGCTCACAATATTATTATCCAAGCACCATTGAGAAAAGTTATAACTTCTTATTCCTGCATGACAGGTAACTACAATTTCTCTATCTAAAAAACCAGCAAATATTTCTTCAACATATTCACAGGTTACTTTACTAATTGGTATGTGTAAAAATTCTTTTGAGAAACGAGCCAGTTCAAGCTCTGACTGCTCTCTTACATCAATCAAGACTGGATCTTCTTGCTCAGAATTAAACCAATCATTGAGACTAGAAGCATTTATAGATTTTGGATAACTTCCCAATTTATAGGATAAATTATGTGTTATTTACAATTTAATAAATTAAGTTGCAGTAGGAAGTTTATTGTTAAAAATAAAAATAAACATTGATAATGAAACTTAGGGTTGTAGCAATAATATTATTATTATCTTTATTACTTTTTTTTGGTTTTAAAAAAGTATCTCCTAATAAAAATAAGGAGCAAAGTACAAATATTGAGCAACTAAGTATCATAAAATATATACCTGAAAAAAATAAATCATTATTTATTTCAAATTTAGATAGTTTTAATATTGTTAATAATAATGAAAAGGATAAAAATCGAACAAATAAAGATAACTTTGTTTTAATAAAAGACTCTATATTAGATTACTTAGGAATAGATCTAGGCAACAATAAATTTGAAGATATCTACAATAATGAACTAATAATCTCAACTTTTGAAAATAATAAAAAGTTTAAAGATGATATTTTGATTGTTTTTAAAATTAAGCCAGAAAAAACAATAGATGATTTGTTAAATTTGCCTAATAAAGTAGATCAGATTGATGAGATAATTTCAATAAAAAGAGAGAACAAAATAAATTTCCTTAACTATATATACCGAACCGACGATAATTATATAATTGCTTCATCAGATAAAAAATTAATCAAAAATAGTATTAGCTCTAGTGAAAATTTTAAGAAAAAAAAATTTCAATATGAGGGAGAGCTTGTTGGACTGAACAATGAAAAAAATATATTATTCACAAATAAATTTTTGGAAAGTAAATTTTTTAATAAAGAAATTTTAACTGAGAATAACGAGGATAATATTGCTACAACTTTTGACTTTAAAAATAA
>CACBGC010000036.1 GCA_902538695.1 uncultured Synechococcaceae cyanobacterium
AAAGTTCCGATAAAAATCAAACCAGATTATGTGGCGATGTATTATTAGAGGATGTCATTTCTAAAGTATTTGCTTACACACCTGTACCAGGAGGTGTTGGACCAATGACAGTAACAATGTTACTTGTAAATACTATTTTTAGCTGGCAAAAACAATTTGGTTTATCATCAACTCTTAATGACCTTTTGCCATAAAATCCAAGATGAATTTTTTTTTACTGAAGGTATAAAATGACTGAAGTTATAAATAGTATTTCTGATTTTGAAAAATATCTTAAAAAAACAAAAAAGGTTGTAGAAGAAGCACTTGATTTTTCTTTGGGCCCCGAGAATCCAGAAATATTAAGAGAATCAATGAGATATTCCCTCTTAGCTGGAGGGAAAAGAATACGTCCAATTTTATGTTTAGCCTCTTGCTCACTGGCTGGCGGAGAACCATCTCTTGCAGTTCCTACTGCGGTAGCAATAGAAATGATCCATACAATGTCCTTGATTCATGATGATCTGCCCGCCATGGATAATGATGACTTGAGGAGAGGTAGGCCGACAAATCATAAAGTATATGGAGATGCAATAGCTATTCTCGCAGGCGATGCTTTATTAACAAGGGCCTTTGAAATGGTCTCTTTGAGAAGCCCTGGAGTCGATCCAAATAGATTATTAAATGTAGTTGGCGAACTATCCCTAGTTGCTGGTGCACCAGGCCTAGTCGGGGGGCAAGTTGTTGATTTGGAATGCGAAGGCAAAGAAGTCGACCTTGAAACTCTTGAATATATTCATCTTCACAAGACTGGGGCTTTATTAAAGGCTTGCGTTAGAACGGGTGCGATGATCGCAGGAGCTAACGAAAAACTATTACAAGCGCTGACAACATATGCAGAGGGAATTGGTTTAGCCTTCCAAATAATAGATGATATTCTTGATTTAACTTCCAGCAGTGAAAAGCTTGGTAAAACTGCCGGCAAAGATCTTTTAGCTGACAAAACTACTTATCCTAAATTACTTGGAATGGAGGAGTCTAAGAAAAGAGCATATGATTTAGTTGAAAAAGCAAAAAAAGCAATTGAACCTTGGGGTGCAGATGCAAAGTATTTAATATCGTTAGCCGACTTTATTACAAATAGAGACAGATAATTATTTTTATTTTATGTCTGAGTTTTTTCCCTTTTTTAATAATTCGGTTCTTTTCTGGAGCCTATTATCCTGTTTGCTAGCTCAATTTTTTAAAATCATATTTAATTTCTTTTCAACTGGAGAGATAAGATTTGGAATTATGTTCGAGACGGGTGGTATGCCCTCGAGTCATTCCGCCTTAATAACTGGCGCTGCATCTGGTATAGGTTATGAATTAGGATTTGATAGCTCAATATTCGCATTATCAGTTGCTGTAGCACTAATAGTTATGTATGACGCAAGTGGTGTTCGAAAATCAGCTGGAATTCAAGCTGCAGAAATTAATAAACTATCAAAAAAACTAGACCCTCAATCTGAATTATTGTTAAAAGAAACCCTGGGTCATACAAAAATTGAGGTCCTGGTGGGGAGTTTTTTAGGACCATTAATCACATTACCTGGAATGTTTTTATTAGGTTCTCCTCTCAAAATATTTGATTTGATAATAAATTAAGAATTCTTTGAAAAAGTAATTTGGGTGGCATCTATAAAGTTTTTTGCGACTTCTGGAGAACTTGGCAAATGTAAGTGAATCCAACTTGCATGTAATTTTTCATCAAAAAAGCCTTCATTTTTGTATTCGGTTTTCCAAGATTTAATTTTCCATGGGGAAGAAAGGTTCTTCTGATGCTCAGCTTTTCCAGAATCTAGTTCAGATAAATTATTTTCAATTTCCCAATAATGAAATTCATGTCCTCTAATTAATTGATTTTGTTTAATGATTGGAGTATCTTTTAAACCCTCAATATATCTATAACCTACTGAAAGTTTACTTTTTTTTGATCTAAAAGGGAGGATACCACTCATTTTATGATTATTACCATTTTCATCTTTTATGAAGTCTCCTAAAATCATCATCCCTCCACACTCAGCATATATAAATCCATTTTTGCGGAATTCCCTTAACGAATTTAAGCTTTTTGTGGAGTTACTTATATGATCAGCATATTTTTCAGGGAACCCACCAGGAATAATTAAAGAAGAAGCCTCATTAGGTATTTCGTCATCATCATAAATACTCCATGAAATCAATGGTATACCTATTTCACTCAAAAACTCCTTAGTTTCAGGGTATTGAAAATGAAAGATTTTATCTTCTGCAATTGCGATAGGTTTACTTTTGTCTATTTTAAAATTTTTAAAATTGAAAGGATTAAACATTTTCTTTTGAGGAGATTTCAGAAATTTTATTAGAGAAAATACATCAAGATTTCTTTCGGCGAAATTTGCAAAATATTCAACATCAATTTTTTTTTCATTATCCATTGGAGATATCAAACCTAAATTAGCTTTGTTTAAAGTTATTTTTGAATCAGATGGTAAAAAACCAAGAATTTCAATATCTTCATTTTTAAAAACTTCTTTGATTAATTTTTTATGTCTATCTGAATTAACGTTGTTAAATATAATTCCTGCTATTGACAACTCACTATCGAAATTTCTAAAACCTCGAATAGTTGCCAAAAGAGAAGCTACTTGACCTCTAGCATTAACAATAAAAATTATTGGAGCATTGAGAAGTTTAGAGATATTTGCCGTGCTGGAATAGGTTGTTGCCCCTAGCCCATCAAAAAGACCCATTGCTCCTTCAATTAACGAGAATTCATATTTCAATGAATGTTTAAAAAAACTTTCTTGAACCCATTCCTCACCACTTAAAAAAATATCTAAATTCCTACAAATAGGTTGGCCAATTGAGCTAAGTTGTTGTTGATCAAGATAATCTGGGCCAACCTTGAAAGTTTGAATCTTTATACCTTTTGAGAACGCCCAACAAGATATCAAAAGAGATAATGTAGTTTTACCGCTATCAGTTGAAGGAGAAGATATTACACAAGGCATCTATTAGTTATTCAAACCATTAAATATTTGGAGAGCTATTTTAATAGAATTTTCAAAAAGAGGACTTGTATTACCTCTACTACTGCCCAATAATTTACTAACATCGTACTCTGATGTAGAGAAAGAATTTGGAACAACTTGTTCTATTAATTCCATATTAGCCATTCCCCCTGCTTCAAGTCTCATACATTCTACTGATTCACAGCCAAGTATTACACAAGTGTTATTTTTTTGAACCTCACTAATTTTTGAAATCAGCCTCAATCCAATAACTTGTCCTAAGTGAATACTGGGATTTCCCAAAGATAAGGGATTAATTGATGTAGAAATTATTTCGCCATTAATTCTTTCAAACTCTATTTTTGTTGATTCTGTATCCCTTTCAACTCTTAGAAAAGACCAACCAAGTTTATCGCTAATCCATGAAATCAAAAACAACGCTTGAATCATATGATCTCCTGCGATATCAATGTCAATATCAGTAATATGATCTAAAATTGGTCTCCTCGAAGGCGGATCAAAAATCATTGCCAATGATTCCCTCCAATTTTTCAATCTAACCCAATTCAAATCATTAATAGCTTTATTTGAGTTATTTAATTGATCTAAAACTTTTAAACATCTTTGAGGCGATCCAAGAGCAGTATCAATTATTAACCTTAGACCATAATCAGTGAAATATTCGAAGATTTCAGGCGACTCATCCAAGCTTCCATTCCACCACAACCATGAAGGTAATTCATCAATAGATAATTCATCAATTATTTTTAATCCTTTATTAGATATTGAGGCCGATCCCCCCCTAATAACAACTAAATCCCCACAAATAGGTTGCATAGCTGGGGTATCACTTAATGGACAGTAAGCGGATACAAAAGTTTTGATATCTGAATTTTTATTTAATGTTGGCGCTAGAGTTATTAATCTTCTTGGATTCAATGTACTTATCGTTGACTCAAAAAATTGTCCTCTAAAATCTTCAAAGTCTTTATTAGATAAATTTTCCTTCAATAAATTCAATAATTCTTCACTATTAAGTGAAGTAGTGATAGGAAGTCCTTGATCTAATATAAATTTTTTAGCAACTTCAATTATCTCTGGACTTAAATTTCCAGTAATTGGTCCATTTACTAATCCTTTTTGAACCAAACATTGTTCTAGCCAAGCAGGCTGCCAGACCATTAATGTGAAAGTATTAGCTCCACTATCATCTTTATCTTCTGAAATCCATAATTTATTAAGGTAATTAGAAATTTCCTGATAAGGCAGCTCTAAAGGGGTTTGTAGTGTAAGTTGAGGTTTCATTTTTAGGGTCTACGCCAGAAAATATTATCTTTTGAAATTAATTGATCTGACTCAGGAGGTCCCCATGTCATAGATTCATAATTATAAATAGGTAACTTCCAAGGAGAATTATCCATCAATTCTATTAATGGCGTATAAAGTTTCCAGGCTGCCTCTACTTCATCACTTCGAGTAAATAATGTTGGGTCAGAAAGCATCGCATCAGCTAATAATCTTACATAGCCTTCATCTGAGGGTTCTCCAAATGATTCATCATAAGAAAATTCCATCTCAACAGGTCTTGATTTCATTCCAGAACCAGGAGATTTTACCTCAAATTTGAAAGTAGCACCTTCATTTGGCTGAATTCTAAGGACAAGTTGATTTGGGGCAGGATTTATTATTGTTGATTCAAATAAATGAACAGGAACGTCTTTAAAAGTTAAGACTATCTCTCCAATTCTTTTAGGTAGTCTTTTACCTGTTCTCAGATAAAAAGGAACCCCTTGCCAACGCCAGTTATCCACGAAAACTTTTGTGGCAATATAAGTTTCTGTTGTACTGTTAATATTAACACCATCTTCCTGCCTATATCCTTTAAGTCGATTTGCAATATTCCCTCCCTCTCCATATTGACCTCTTATGCAACAATTCCACGGTTCATTTTCGTCAGCAAGTTTTGAAGCTTGAAGAACCTTAGCTTTTTCATTTCTTATTGCTTCTGGTTCAAATTTTCCAGGAGGTTCCATTGCAGTAACTGCAAGCATTTGAGTCATATGATTTTGAAGCATATCCCGTAAAGCACCAGAGCTTTCGTAATAACCTGCTCTATCTTCAACACCAACTGTTTCAGATGAAGTAATTTGAACACTTGATATATAATTCCTATTCCAGATTGGTTCAAAAATAGTGTTAGCAAACCTCATAACAAGAATATTCTGAACTGTCTCTTTACCTAAATAATGATCAATCCTATAAATCTGACTTTCTTCAGCGCAATTTTGAACAATCTTATTCAATTTTTTTGCACTTGAATAATCTCTTCCAAAAGGTTTTTCAATTACTAAACGACTTTTCTTAGGGTCATCTAAAAGGCCAGCCCCTTTAAGAGCTTTACATCCACTTGCATAGAAATTCGGAGATACTGATAAATAAAATGTTCTATTCCCATGAGTAGCTTGTGTTTTATCAATTTCATTTAATCTTCTAGAAAGCCTTACGACATGATCACTTTGTTGTAGGTCAACTGGTTCATAGAAAAGATAATTAGAAAATTGTTCCCACTCCCTTTCTTTCCCAGATATTTGATTTGATAACTTTTCTTTCATCTTTTCTCTAAACTCTTTATCAGTCCAAGGTCTTCTCGCACAACCGACTATTCCAAATTCACTAGGAATTCTTCTTTGCAAATAGAGTTCAAATAAGGCTGGTATTAATTTTCTATGAGTAAGGTCTCCACTAGCGCCAAAAATTACTAAACATTGTGGAGATATGACTCTTTCCTGCCGTAAACCTAATCTTAGAGGATTACTTAAAGTTGAAGGCATATTTTTAGTATTCTTTTTTTAAAATCCTCTTTTTTTCAAATATTAGCTACATATTGTGTCTAAACCAAAAAGTATTTAGTATGTGAAACTTAAATCTAAATATCAAAAATTTAGTAAGTTTCTACGTGCCATCTTCCTGCTTTTTTTAGTTGAGGTCTTAATTCTGACCAGTTCAAACCTTTTTTCTTCAGCTGCCTTAGTCATTGCTTCATCTATTCCAGGTTCCATACCCTTTAATCCACAAAGATATATATGTGTCTTTTCATCTTCAATCATATTGAAAAGTTCATTGGCTGACTCTAAAACTCTATCTTGAATGTACATTCTTCCACCTTTTGTATTTTGCTGCTCGCGACTAATAGCTTTTGTATATTTAAAATTATTTGGATTCTCAGAAATGTATCTTTGAAGATCTTCCTCGTATAACAAATTAGCTGATTTTGGAGCACCCATAAATAACCAAGCTTTACCCTTGAAATTCCATTTATTTTTTTCTTTTTCAGTTGGTTCGAACATTCTTCTTAAATAAGCTCTCATTGGTGCTATTCCAGTTCCAGTGGCTAACATAACAATATTTGCGTCCTCTTCATCAGGTAGAAGCATTTCTTTACCAACAGGACCTGTTATTTTTACTTTATCTCCAGGCTTAATATCACATAAGTAAGTAGAGCAGATACCATTAATGGTTTCACCATCTTTTTCATACTGAAGCTGTCTTACACAAAGAGAAACTGTATTTCCATTAAAGTCATCACCGTGTCTAGTACTAGCTATTGAATATAGTCTTAATTTATGAGGTTTTCCATTAGCATCTTCACCAGCTGGCATGATACCAATACTTTGACCTTCTACATAATTTAAAAATGGATCACTATCTTTAAGGTCAAAAGTTATGTGATTAACTCTACCAATTGCTCCTTCTTTGAGAAGACTATAGTTTTCAATAACTGTTCCCTCAAATGGTGTTTTAGGACGGTAAATATTGACTGGAACATCTGCATGTTTTTTCTTAACTATTTTTGGAGATTCTGTTTTTGGAGCTTCTGTTTTTAAAACATCGACTTTTTTAGGTTCCACAGTTTTTGCCTCAGGTTTTTTTGTTTTTACTTCTTCAACAAACTTTAAAGCTCTTTTGTTAAAAGTTGTGAGTATAAAATAAAAAACA
>CACBGC010000037.1 GCA_902538695.1 uncultured Synechococcaceae cyanobacterium
TTTTGTAGAATGCTGCTTCTTTCTTGAAAATCGCAAAAATTTTATCAGAAAATTTTATTAGATTTGTTGTAGTATTATTCCCAACTCTCCAAGCCCACTCTTGGGGAGCAATATAGTAAAAAATTGGAATTTTTGTCTTCGATCTTTTTAATTTAGTACCAATGTTTATGTTGGGGCCCATATAGTCAATCAAAATTAAGCAATCTGGGGGATATTTCTTTAGTAATTTATAGAATTTTTTTTGAATTCTTATTGTTGGCAGAATAAGAGGTAAAGCCTCCCAAATTCCTATTGCGCTAATTGATGTAGTATCTTGAAGAATTTTTACACCTTCTTTCTTCATTCTCTCTCCACCTAATCCACAAATTTCTAAATCTATAGATTTATTTTTTGCTTCATCTAATAACGCTTTTGATAACAAACTTCCGTGCAAATCTCCAGAGACTTCTCCAGTACTTATAAAAATCTTTTTATTCATAAATTCACTACTGGCATGGGTCCTCGTCTTTCTTTAGATATTGAATCTTTTAAAAAACTACATAATTTTGAAGATGAAAGATCTAATTCTCCTTTCATTATTTTTTCTAATGAACTTGAAATCGTATTATTAGATTTGAAAAGTAGATTCCAAGTATTTTGAAGAATTTTTAAGTCAAAATCTTTATTTTCTAATAAACCACTTCTCTTAATTCCGATCCTATTCAAACCTCTCAATCTTCCTGGATGCCCTTCAGCTAAACAAAACGGAGGAACATCTCTATCAACTCTAGTCATTCCTCCAATCATTGCTAAATAACCAACATGTACAAATTGATGAATACCTAAACAACCCCCAATAATAGCTTTATCTTCAATTTTTACATGGCCTGCAACTTGAACACCATTTGATAAAACTATCCTATTACCAATTTCGCAATTATGGCCTATATGAGTGTAAGCCATCAACAAATTATTATTGCCAATAATAGTTTTTTCTCCTTCATCAGTTGCTTTATTAATGGTTACGCATTCTCTGAAAGTATTATTATCTCCAATAATTACTTCAGTAGGGGCCCCTTTATATTTAAGGTCTTGGGGATCAAGACCTATAAAAACACTTGGGAAAACTTTATTATTTATACCAATCTTAGTTCTTCCTGAAATAACAGTATTCGGACCTATTTCGGTTCCTTTTCCTATAGTCACATTAGGACCGATAATAGCTCCTTGAGAGATGATGACACCATCATGTAATTCGGCAGTTGGATCAACAGAAGCAGTTGAGTGCACTTTTGTACCAATAAAGCTTGGCTCAAATTTAGTGTTTTTATTCTCCATATTCCTAATCAACTAATGAGAACATTAACTCTCCAGCACAAACTAAATTCCCATCAACGTGTGCTTCACCTTTAACCTTGCCAAATCTTTGTCTTTTAATACTTAATAAATCACAAGAAATTATCAACTGATCTCCAGGTACTACAGGTTTTCTAAATTTAACATTATTTATTCCAGCAAAGACAAAAAGCCCTTTAGGAAGATCCGGCATTTGAGTTACTATTATTCCTCCAACTTGGGCCATCGACTCAACAATAAGAACTCCAGGCATTAAGGGTCTTTCAGGAAAGTGTCCTTGAAATTGAGGCTCATTTACAGTTACATTTTTTACTGCGACTGCTCGCTTCCCAGGAATATGCTCTATCACTTTATCCACTAGAGCAAAAGGATATCTGTGAGGTAATAAACCTAGTATTTTCTCTGAGGAGAGTTGATTATTTTCACTGGGTAAATTCTTTTCCAAAATAATTAAAGATAAAATTAATTTTTTAGCGATGAGGCTAATAAGGCATTTAAAGAATGTGATCCTTTATAAACCAAAATTTGAGCCTTAGGTAACCCTACCAAAGCCAAGTCCCCAATAAGGTCCAAAATTTTATGTCTTATTGGTTCATTATCAAATCTTAATGGTGGATTAACCCATTTATCTCCATCACAAACGAGGGCATTTTCCAAACTTCCTCCTTTTATTAATCCAAGTTCACTTAACTCTTGAAATTGATCTTTAAAACCAAATGTTCTGGCAGGAGCAATCATTTCAACAAAATTTTTTGGATTTAAATCAATCACAAAAGTTTGATTTCCAATTGCTTTGTAGGGAAAACTTATAGTGGATATAATTGTAGTTTTTTCAGAAGGAGTTGCTGCTATAACTGAGCCTTCTTTATTTAAAATTATTGATTTATTAATCTCTCGAAAAAAATTATCTGGTCTAGGTACCTTTTTTATCCCTATTTCTTCAAAATCTCTAACCCACTGGATTGCAGATCCATCCAAAAGAGGAATCTCTTTACCCTCAACCTCAATATGTATATAACTCAACCCACAACCTGCCATTGAAGATAATAAATGTTCAATGGTATATAAATTTCTGCCTCCTAATTTAACGGCCGTACAAAGCATCGTACTTCCAATTAAATCCTGAGTTAACTTAAAAATCTCGTTAGGTTTATCCTTAAAAGAAACATAATATCCTTCTTTGTCATAGGAAGAAATTTTAACTCTTGTTTTTTCGCCACTATGTAGGCCTATACCCTCTTTGGATACAATACCAGCCAAGGTATAGCAAGAATCATAATTAGCAGGCCAAGAAAACACTTAAAACTTCCATCCAACTCCAAGTGTATATCTCCAATCTCCACTTAAGTCCTTACTAGCAACATCTAATCTTAATGGACCTATTGGTGTTTTAACCCCCACTCCACCTCCGAGGGAGAAACCAGAACCTGATTTCTGCAATAATTTACCCGGTTTTCCAGGGACTTCCTTTTGAGAGCCTAGATCACTTCCTGCATCGACGAATAAAGCTCCTGATATCATTCTCCAAACAGGGAATCTATATTCTGCTGTGCCTTCAATAAAACTTTTACTTACAGCTAAATCACAAGAACCCCAGCCTCTAACAGATGATGTTCCTCCCATACAAAATGCTTCATAAGGAGGCAATTCCCCAAGAATAGTTCCTCCCTTAAATTGGAATCCAAAGGCTTGAGGACAGTCTTCACTTGTAGCATCAATAGACTTACATGCCTTAGTTAAATTTATTAATTTTGTTGGTATAAAAAATGAATATGAAGCTTTCATTCTATTAAAAGTTGGAGAATTTTTCCCCATTGAAACAAATTGCTCGGTAGCAAAGCTAAATTTATTTCCTGAAGTTGGGTTGATGGAATTGTTCAAATTACCTCTTGAAGTACTGGCGATAACACTCACTAATGTATTTTCTTCAGGGCATGAACCATCATTTGGAGTAAATCCAATACAGATAATATCATTTATGTTTCCTGTTGTTGGAGTCGTATCACCATAGGGTTTTTTGTTACCATCACCATCCATCATTTTTACTTTCTTAAAATTCATTCCTGCAAGAAATCTCCACTTAGCGACCCTAAACGGATCTCCACCATTTAGTGGCCTTGAGAAAGAAAATCCGCCTCCTGTTTTTTCTAAAACTATTGATGAAAAAGTATCAGAGGTTGAAGTATTAGTATCATCTACTGCGTATATGCGTCCATTATCTTCACTTTTAAATTCTTGAGGATAATCTCTACTTAAAAAGATATTTGTTCTAAAAGATGTTTTATGTTTATCTCCTTTAATCCATGGATCATTTAATGAAAAATTATAGGTAGTTGCATATTCTCCGAAATTTAGATTTAAATTTGTAGACCATGCTCTTCCTAGTGCATTTGTTTCCTGCAAACCAATTGAGGCAAATATACCGGAGCTATTACTATAACCAAGTCCACCTGTTAATGATCCTGTTCTTTGCTCACTCAAGTCTAAAAAAATTATGACTTGACCAGGATTTAAATTATCAGGACCAAGAGAAACCTTTACATCATCAAATAATGATGTGGCATAGAGTCTACCAATATCAGCTTCTAAAATTTTCCGATTAAATATAGAACCAGGTTGTGTTTTTAATTCTCTCTTTATAACCCAGTCTTTTGTTTTCCCTTTCCTAGGTTTTCCATCAATAACAAATTCACCATCAGAATCCGGGAATCTTATTTTTACGTCAGATATAATACCCTCAGAGACTTTTAATGTTACTACTCCATCTTCAGAGATTCTATCAGGGCCATTAATTCTAGCTAAAGAATACCCCTTTTTTTCATAACGTTTTTTTATTATTTCTATCTTATTTTGAAGTTCATTTAAGTTTAGTGTTGTCCCATAATAATTATTAAAAATATTATCTACGAATTCATTTGATATTACAGAGCTTATCAGGTTAAGTTCAACTTTCTTCAAAATTGGATTAGGCACTACATTTACTATTAGTCTCACTCCTAGCGGCCCATCTTGAGACTTTATTTTGACCCCTGAAAACCAACCACTAGCATATATTGCATTGAGGTCTTGATTTAAAATTTGATTATCAACAGTACTTCCAGGCTTTATGCTCATAGAATCATATGCAGCCAATTCAAGTTTTCTACCCTCAGGATGATTTTCCCAACCTTCGATAATTATTTCTGAGATAAGAACACTTTCTTTTTTAACATTATTATTTTCTGCAATAAGAAAGCTCTTCTCTTTTTTGATATCAATCCCTTGTAATAAACCATTATTAATATTTTGAATTTCTAGGTTTGTTGTCGCTTGATCAAAGTCATTTAGCAAATACTTAGCAGCCAATTCTGAATTGTTTGATATAAAAATCAAGGGAGAGCAGGCAACATTTGTGAAAACCTTTCCAAATTTTAAAAAATGTTTTTGCATAGTACTTTTGATTGAGATAGATAAATCATTATTTATTTAATTAGATTAGAGAAAATCATTTATTCTTCGGTGAATTTCACTATAAGCTTCAATTAAATCACCTAAATTGTTCCTAAATCTATCTTTATCCAGACTTATAATTGTATCATTTTTTTGATTTAGATCCCACAATCTACAATTATCAGGACTTATTTCATCCCCGAGAAGAATTTTGTTACTTAAATCATAACCAAATTCCAACTTGAAATCCACAAGTTTGATTTGAATTTCTTTAAAAAAATTTTTCAGGATTTCATTAATTCTTAAAGTTAAATTTATTATTAAATCTAAATCATTAGAACTTAATATATTCATTAATTCAATTCTATCTTTTGTAATAAGAGGATCATTAAGTTCATCATTTTTAAGATAAATATCAATTAATGGTTTTGGTAGGGAAGTACCTGGTTCAATAGTAGTTTGTTTACACAATGACCCATAGGCAGTATTTCTTATAACAATTTCTAATGGAATTACTTTTATTTTTTTTGCAATCATTGTATTTTCATTTTCAAGTTCAATAAAGTGTGTTGGGATATTGTTGTTAATAAGTATCTCAAAAATTCTTGCACTAATTAGGCAATTGAGTTTGCCTTTACCTTCAAATTTTTCTTTTTTCAAAGCATTAAAAGCTGTGGCATCATCTTTAAATTCAATTTTTACTTTATCTAAATCATGATGAGTAAACACTTTTTTTGCTTTGCCTTCATAAATCAATTCATAATTATTGTTCATTAACTGAAAACCTCATTATGATTACTAAAGTACTTTTTTGTAATTAACATAATTACTAGAGATCAACTTCAAATTACCTTATTTCATTTTAACTGATTATTCATCGAAACCTATAACCTAAAAAACAAATATGGGAATTCATTCAGCAAGTTCTAGAAGCTTTATTAGATTAGAAAATATCTTAATAATTGGAAATGGCGGTAGAGAAAACTCTTTAGCTTGGGCTATTCAAAAAAATGAATTAGTTAAAAAAGTTTATTTAATACCTGGTAACGCTGGTTCAGAAAGAATAAGTAAATGTGAAAGAATAAAAATTGATATAAACAACAAAAATGAACTAGTAGAAAAGCTTGATTTTCTCAAGATAGATTTAGTTGTAATCGGACCAGAAATACCCCTAGCAAATGGATTAGCAGATTTTCTTCGTAAAAAAAATTTTAAAGTATTTGGCCCTAATAAAGATGGAGCAAAATTAGAATTCAGCAAATCTTGGGCGAAAGAATTTATGCAAGATGCAAATATTCCAACTGCTAGCTTTTGGAAAGTCAATTCTCTGGAAGAAGCCAAAAAAATTATCAATGCATCATCAAATCCATTAGTAGTAAAAGCTGATGGTCTAGCTTCAGGTAAAGGTGTTTTTATTCCTAATTCAAAAGATGAATGCTTCAAAGCAGCAGAATCAATTTTCAATGGAAGATTTGGTAAGTCTGGGAGTGTAGTTGTTCTAGAAGAAAAAATTCAAGGGCCAGAAGTTTCAGTTTTTGCTTTATGCGATGGAGAGCGTTATACATTACTTCCAACCGCCCAAGATCACAAACGACTTAAAGAGAAAGATAAAGGGCCAAATACAGGGGGTATGGGAGCTTATTCTCCTGCTCCACTATTAACTCAAAATTGCCTCGATAGAATTATCAAGGAGATAATTGAACCTACAATAAATGGACTAAATAAAAGAAATATTGACTATAAGGGAGTAATTTATTTTGGGTTAATGATCACAAAATCTGGGCCGAAAGTTATAGAATATAACTGCAGATTTGGAGATCCAGAATGCCAAACAATAATGCCTTTAATGGATCAAAATTTTGTATTTC
>CACBGC010000038.1 GCA_902538695.1 uncultured Synechococcaceae cyanobacterium
GAGGTCTAATTTACCTTAAAAAAGGTAGAGCTAATCTATATACTACTCCATTTAAACTTGATAAAAATAAAGATAACTATATTTTATTTGCATCAAGAAGTGGTGTTGTTCCATTTATTAATTTTTCTCTGGTTAGTAAAGTTCCAGAATCTATAATACCGATAAATGAAAATAATCAGGATTCAAACATCTCAGGCGATCTTGATGTTAATGCGACTTCTAGTGGCTTGGGGTCATTTGGGATTGGTAATTCAAGGCTTATCAAAATTGAAGCATCTTATGAAGGATTTTTAGATCAATTATCTTTTGCTGATGAAAATAGAAGAATTCAATTAAGGAGCACACCAAGTTATAACAGATCACAAATAATTGGTTTGATTGGAGGTAACTCTGCAAATTTAATAAATAGAGCATTTATTTCTCAAGTTAATAATGCTGATGCATTTAGTGAAAGATTTCAGTTATCTCTATATCCAGCGTTAATAGAAAATAATGATTCATTTAATAATATATTTTCCAATGAAAATTTAGCTATGGAAAATAATGGTCAATCTTCTAATGAGGAATTTTCTTCTCAAGCTTGGGTAGCTGAAATAGGGCTTGATATTACTGATACGATAAATTTTGCCTTTCAAACGGTTCCAGGTAGGGATGATATTTCACCTTTAGGAATTTTGACTTTTCAGGCAAATCCAAATTTAGAATTACTAGGTTCTTATGATTCCAATGGGGATTGGAAAAGTCAAGTTCAATTGTTTTTTAGATATTAACTTAGAAAGAAATTTAGTTTAAAGAATCGTTAATTTGAATTATTATTATATTATCTAAATAATATTATGGCTAATATCTTTGAAGTCCCGCATCCAGATAATGATCTTCTAGAAAAAGCTGAGAAAGTTCGTTTGGCATCAATCAAAATAAGTCAGACTGATAATCAAAATCGAATTAAAGCCTTAAATTTTATGGCTGATTATCTAGAAAAAAATTCTAAAGAAATAATAGAGGCTAATAATGCGGATTATTTAAATGCAGAAAAAAAGGGTATTTCTAGGGCTTTACTTTCTAGATTAAAGTTATCAAAATCAAAATTAAATTCAGGAATTGAAGGGGTAAGAAAAGTTGGAGACTTGGCCGATCCTGTAAATCAAGTTCAAGTAAAAAGAGAGCTTTCAAAGGGGTTGATCTTAGAGAGAAAAACTGTATCAATTGGAGTTTTAGGGGTTATTTTTGAATCAAGGCCAGATGCTGTGATGCAGATTAGTTCTTTAGCAATAAGATCTGGTAATGGAGTAATACTAAAAGGTGGAAGTGAAGCTAATTTAACAAATATTTCAATAGTAAAAGCATTGCAAGAAGGTTTAAATGAATCAGGTCTTGATAAAAATGCAATATGTTTATTAACAAGTAGAAAAGATAGCATGGCGATGTTAAATCTTGAGAAATATATTAATTTAATAATTCCAAGAGGAAGTAATGAATTAGTTAAATTTATTCAGGAGAATACAAGAATTCCTGTGCTAGGCCATGCTGATGGAATTTGTCACTTGTTTATAGATATTGAGGCAAATCTAGAGATGGCTTTGTCAGTTGCTTTAGACAGCAAAACTCAATATCCTGCAGCATGTAATGCTATCGAAACCTTATTAGTCCATAAAGATATCGCACCAGCTTTTTTAGAAAAGGCCATTCCTTTATTTAATTCTAATGATGTTAAATTAATTGGAGATAAGAGATCAGTTGAATTAGGGTTAAAGTTTGAGGCTAGTCTAGAAGATTGGAAAACTGAATATTTGGATTTAATTTTATCGATAAAAATTGTTGATGATCTAGAGGAGGCAATCACACATATTCAAAAATATAGTTCAAAACATACAGATGGAATAATTACTGAAAATTCACATACTGCCAATAAATTTATGAATGTAGTTGATAGTGCAGGTGTTTTTCATAATTGCTCTACTAGGTTTGCAGATGGCTTTAGATATGGATTCGGAGCTGAAGTTGGTATATCTACTCAAACTCTTCCACCAAGGGGACCTGTAGGTCTAGAAGGGTTGGTAACTTATAAATATTTCCTAAAGGGTGATGGTAATATAGTTGATGATTTTTCATCAGGAAAGGCTATCTATACACATAAAGATCTTTAAAACTTTTAAAGATGGAAACTTTTTTAAAAATTGAGAATATTAAACTTTGGGCTAGGGTTGGCGTACTTGATGAAGAAAGGGAATTAGGACAACTATTTATTTTAAATATATTTTTGTGGACTGATTTTGAAACATGTACAATGAATGATGATATAAAAAAAACAGTTGACTATTCAAAATTAGTTCAAATTTTAAAAGATCAATCAAAGAAAATATATTGTTATACAGTAGAAAAATATTCCAGCGCAATTTTAGAAATAATTGATCAGGAATTTAAGATTTCTAAAATTAAAATTATTTTGACAAAATGCAACCCTCCAATCACAGGTTTCGATGGAAAGGTGTCAATAGTAAGAATTCTTGAAAATAATTAAAGTATTGGAAAGAAGAAATCCTATCATATTGATTCATGGCCTTTGGAATACTTCAAGTATTTTTTCTTCTATTACCCCTAAACTTGATAATATTGGCATTGAATATTTTGCGCCAACTCTTGAGCATTCATTTGGAATGACGTCAATAATTGATTTGACTAAAAAATTAAACGAATTAATTTTAGAGAAATACGGTTTAGAAAAAGAAATAGATATTTTGGGATTTTCTATGGGAGGAATAATTGGCAGGCACTGGCTTCAAAAATTTAATGGATATAAAAGAACAAGAAGATTAATATCTGTAGGGTCCCCTCACAAAGGAACTTTGATGGCTCAATTAATACCTAAATACCCTTTCAAAGGTATATCAGAAATGAAAATAAATAGTAAGTTTTTAAGAGGACTCGCAAATAATGATTATTTTCTTGACGATATTGAGTGTATAAATTTCTTTACTTATTGGGATTTGATGGTTTTCCCTGGCTGGTGGACAAATTTAAATTTTGGAAAAAAAATATCAGTAAAAGTATATAAACATAGAAATCTTGTAAGAAATAAATCTATGGTGGATAAAATAATCGATGAAATTATTATGTAGCTCCAGATAAGCCTAAGTGTCTTATTAAGGAATCTGTTTGTGGCTCTCTTCCCCTGAATAGTTTGAATATGTCTAAGGGAGGTAAGCTCCCACCCAAGCTAAGTATTGTATCTTTAAATTTCTTTCCTATTAACTTTAAATCTTCAAGGTTTTCTAGATCAGCTTCTTCAAACATTGAAAATGCATCGGCACTTAGAACTTCAGCCCATTTATATGAGTAATATCCTGCAGAATATCCGCCTGCAAATATATGACTAAAACAACAAAGAAAGTGATCTTCTTGAATTGGTTCAATAACAGTAGTTTCTTTTGCAATTTCTCTTCTTATTTCGTCTGCTGTTTTACCTTCGTTTTGATCAATACTACTGTGCAATCTGAGGTCAGTAATTGCAAAATGTAGTTGTCTAAGAGTAGCCATACCACAATTAAAAGTTCTATTCTTTAAGAGCTTCTCAAAATTCTCATCAGATAATTTTTCTCCTGTTTTGTAGTGCTTAGCAATATTCATAAGTGTATTTTTATGAAAACACCAGTTTTCCATAAATTGACTTGGAAGTTCGACTGCATCCCACTCAACGTTATTGATACCAGCTGCTTGAGGAAGATTTACAGTAGTAAGCATGTGTTGAAGACCATGACCAAATTCATGGAAAAGTGTCTGAACTTCTTCAAAACTCATCAAACTAGGCTTATCTTTTGATGGTGGAGTCTGATTACAAACCAGATAAGCAACAGGGAGAGTCTTTTTGCCAACATTATTTTTATTCAAACATTCATCCATCCAAGCCCCTCCTCTTTTTGTTTCAGGCCTCGAATATGGATCTAGGTAAAATGATGCAATTTTTTCATTTTCTTTATTGAATATATTAAAAAATAAAACGTCATCATTCCACAGAGGCGCCTCATCAGTTGCCTCGACTACTTTAATTTCAAATAGCTTTTCACTTAATTTAAATAAACCCTTCAAAACATCATTTAGTGGGAACCAAGGTCTCAAAGACTCTTGATCCAAATTTAGCTTTTCCTTTCTAAGAAGTTCGGACCAATAACTGATATCCCATGGCTCGATATTCTGTGATTTTGAAACCCCATTAGCTTTAGAAAACTTGTCGAGGGTTTCTAATTCAATTTTTGCGGTCATGAAAGCTGGCTCTCTCAATTCTTCTAAGAGGTTTTCAACATTTTTAATTTCTTTCGCCATTTTCGATGACAAACTTAGTTCTGCCCAACTTTTATAACCGAGAAGATTAGCCTGTTTAGTTCTAAGAGATAATATCTCTTCAATGATTTGAGAATTATTTTTTTCTCCTTGAGATGCCCTACTAACAAATGCCTTATATAGTTTCTCTCTAAGGTTACGGTCAGTGGCATATGTCATGTATGAAGTATAAGTTGGGATATCTAGACTTAATTTCCAAGGACCATTTTTGATATCGACTTCTTCATCTTTTTTTAAGTGGTTGTGTGCAGAAATTGCCATTAATTCAAGTACTCGTTCTGGAAGACCATCAACGTCAGATTTTTTATTTAATATTAAAAACCATTTATTAGTCGCATCAAGAACATTATTGCTGAAGTCTGTTGAGAGCTTTCCAAGCTTTTCTGAAATGTTGTTGAATTCTTCTTGATCATTCTTTTGTAGTGAAATGCCTCTATGTTTCATCTCAAGAATTTCTTTATCTAAAATTCTTTTTTTAATTTGATCAAAGTTATTTGTCTCTTTAAGCTTGACTAAAGAATTGTAAATTATTTTACTTTGTCCGAATTTATTACTCAAGCTTATAATCTCTGGAAGAAATTTTGAATAAATGTCTCTTAGACTTTCAGAATTATTTACTGCATTTAGGTGGCTTATAACTCCCCAACTCCATCTAAGAATTTCATTGACTTCATTTAAGGGATTTATTACCTTATCCCAATTTAAATTATTGTTAATCAAATAGTTAGATAAATTTTTCTCAATGTTTTCAAAATCTTTAGCTATCTTTTTTAGCACTTCTGGGAATTGTTTACTTATGCTTTCGGGAGTAAATTTTTTAAATTCTGGTAATTCTCCATATTTAAAAATCGAGGTATCCATTTATTAAAGTAATCTAATTAACTAAAATTGGTATTAACCCTACCAACTTAGCTAAAGTGAGCTGCTGACTGAGAGCATTAGTTGAAGATTCGTATAAATTTATCGCGATTTTTGGCCAAAAACCTATAACCAAAGTAGGTAATAATAAGCTGAACCCAATTGTCAATTCTCGACCATTCATCTCTTTAACTGTAGCTAGTGCAGGAATTCTAGGGCCAAAGAATACTCTTCTACACATTGATAGAAGGTATATTGGAGTTAGAACCAAACCTATGGCGGCAATAAGAATAGTGATCGATCTAAATATAGAGCTAAAGCCTTCTTGACTAGTGATTCCTAAAAATACAGTTATTTCACTTATAAATCCGCTCATCCCAGGTAGGGCTAGAGAGGCCAAAGAACTTGCCAAGAAAAAAGCAAAAGTTATTGGCAAAACTTTCGCCAAACCGCCCATATTTGGTATCGAAAGAGTATTTGTTCTTTCATAGAATGAGCCCGTAACAAAAAACATAGCTGCAGCTATAAGTCCGTGACTAATCATTTGGAGCATTGCTCCGCTTATGCCTAAAGCATCTACTGCTCCAATCCCCAATAGGACAAAACCCATATGACTCACAGAGCTACATGCAATTCTCCTTTTAACATTATCTTGAGCAAATGCATTAAGAGCTCCATAAATTATATTAATGATCCCAAGAATAATAAGCGCAGGTGCAATTTGAAGATGTACTTCAGGTAGTATT
>CACBGC010000039.1 GCA_902538695.1 uncultured Synechococcaceae cyanobacterium
TATTCCGACCCAACAAGACTCATTCCGCTAATTCCCCCTGGTGCAGCACCTAGAATTGTTGTTATTACGTCTAAATTAAGTAATCTGCTTGTCCATAAACCAATTGCTAATCCAGTAATAACTAAAGTAAAAGTTATTAATATTGCTGGCCTCCATAAGTTTTGAATATCAACTAATGAGTCTTTCGTTAATGAAGTACCAATAACAGTTCCAATTCCAATCTCTAAGATTGTTCTTGTGCCGATTGGCCACTCTGCTACATCGACTTTGCCACTGATGCTGAGTATGCTTGCGCCTATTAAAGCACCTGCAAGAGGTGCAGCAGGAATACCCGTTTTTAGAGCTAAAGCTCCAAAAATTCCTCCTGCAACTAGATAGTAGATTAGATTTATGTTTGGCATAAATTTATGAGTTGTTTGAACAATATATTAATAAAAAATTTTTTTTGCTTAAGTTTATAGTCAAATAATATTTTTGTTTCCTCTCGTAATGTCCCCTTTTGTTGGCATAATATTAATTAAAGCATTAATTTTTATGTCTTCACAAATTTCATATAAAGATAATAAAAACCGCATAAAGAAAAAATTATCTTTTTTTGAGGGTGGCCACCAGCTTGAAAAATTAGAGTTTGCCCTTGCAATAGCTCAAACCAACGGTGACGAAAAAAAGTCAATTGTCCTCAGAAAAAAGATTGTTGAATTAGGGGGAAATGTTGAAGAGCCAGGAACTTGAATTAATTTCCCTCAAGATATTTAGATACCACAACTAATGCCTCACCAGCTTGTTGGGCACTAATTTTACCGAGGTCTAATAGTGTATTACTAATCGCTGAAATGACTGTGATAATATCCCTATCATTTACGTAGCCTAAATGTCCGACTCTAAATATTTTTCCTTTCAAATGATCTTGACCACCAGCTAGTAAAATATCAAAATTATTTTTTATTGTTTTTCTAAATTCTTCGGCATCCATTTCTTCTGTTTTTATTGCAGTAATAGAAGGGCTTAAGTAGTTTTCATCAGCAAATAATTTTAGATTTAAAGCCTTTACTGCATTGCTCATTGCTAATTTATGTTTATTATGTCTGAGGAAAATATTATCTAAGCCTTCTTCTCTCATCATTTTTAAAGCTTCATCTAAAGCAAAAACCAAATTAACTGCTGGAGTATATGGATTACTGTTACTTAAAAGACTTTTTCTGTAGGATTTTAGATTTAAATAAAATTTTGGTAAATTAGATTTTTCTGCAGCTTGCCATGCTTTTTGGCTCATTGCTATAAAACTAAGCCCTGGAGGTATCATATATCCCTTTTGTGATCCTGATGCAACGATATCTAATTCCCATTCATCTACTGGTACATTGCAAGCTCCAAGACTAGTAACGCAGTCAACAATTGATAAAGCTGTTTTGTGTTCGCGAATATATGAACTTATGGTTTTTAGATCATTAATTACACCTGTTGAGGTTTCAGAATGAGTCAAAATAACTGCCTTTATTTCTTGTTGTTTATCTTCCTCTAATACTTTTTTGAATTCTTCTGGATCAAGTGGAGTTCCCCATTCGGAATTAATTTTTATGACTTCTAGACCAAATTCTTCAGCAACTTTTACCCATCTTTCGCCAAATTTTCCATTTTCTCCACAAACTACTTTATCTCCTTTACTTAGGGTATTTATTATTCCAGCCTCCATTGCGGCAGTTCCACTACCAGTAATTGTTAGAACATCATTTTGAGTTTGATGAAGCCACTGTAAATTTTTAGTAGTACTTTCTACGAGATCTTGGAATTCTTTACTGCGATGACCTATCGGATGTTTACTTAATGCTTGTAAAACTTTTTCTGGAACTGGTGTGGGTCCGGGAATCATCAATGATAATTTTTGTTGTATGGCCACTTTTTGTTAAATAAGTCATTCTTAGATTAGTTCTCATTATATATTTTTCAATTACTTGATTTGAAAAAAGGATTTTCTTTACCTTTGTGGGTTGCTGGAGCTGCTAGATCAGCATTAAAAAAACTAGTAGGCTTGCCATTTGAGAATTATGAAATAATTAAGATTCCTAATAAAAAAAAAGAAATAAAAATCGAGATTCATTCTGTCGGTTTGCTTAAAGATGACTCACATGCATTAGGAATTTCCTTTGCAAAGTCTGGTTTAGATCTTGATATTACACAAAACTTAGAAATATGGACAATAGCTTCTTTAGAAAAAATTTCTTTTAGTAATAATGTTCAAACAATACCAATAAATATTATTGCAGGATCTGGTGTAGGAATAAAAGAGGATACATCAGAGATTTGTATTTCTGATTTTGCAAAAGAAGTTTTATATGAAAACTTATTAGATATTATTCCTGAGGGCTTTAATTTAAACTTAGAAATTATTTTCCCAAATGGGGTGTTTTTGGCTGAAAGAACTAGTAATAAATCATTTGGCATTGTTGACGGATTATCTATTATTGGTACTTCTGCTGAGACTTATTCGAGTGCTTCACCTGATCAATTAGAAGAGGCTAAAAATAATTTAGCAAATTTAATTCAAAATGATTTTAAAGGGAAAGTTGTTTTTGTTATTGGTGAAAATGGATTAAATTTGGCAAACACTCATAATGTTAATTTGCCAACTATCAAAATTGGAAATTGGATAGGACCATTATTAGTTGATGCTGCAATAAAAAAAGTTAAAACTGTAATTCTTTTTGGTTACCACGGGAAATTAATTAAATTAGCAGGTGGTATTTTTCATACACATAATCATTTGGCTGATGCAAGAATAGAGATTCTTATTTCTTTAGCCGTTCAAGAAAAGGTACCACTTGAAATAATAGTCGAATTATCTCACTTAGATAATATTGAGGATGGATTACTACTTCTTGAAAGATTTAATAAATCTACAGCTGATAAATTATTTAAGAATTTATCAAATACGGTCGAAAAGCGTTCTCTTACTTACGTTAATAGGTATGTAAAAACTGATATGGAAATCGCATCTATCATTTTTGATAGAAAACGGAAAATAAGGTGGATGGGAAGTAATGGTAATAAGTATATTTCTTATTTTCAATGAGATTAATTTGAGATTCATTATGCTTTTGTAAATAAATTGAGTTAACTTTTATACATGAGTCAAAAATTTTTAAAAAAAGAACGAAATCCTTCAATATTAATTTTGGATTTCGGATCTCAATATTCTGAATTAATTGCAAGAAGAATCAGAGAAACTAATGTTTATTCTCTTGTAGTAAGTAATTGTATTTCAATTGAGGAAATTAATAATATTAATCCCAAAGGGATCATTTTGAGTGGAGGCCCAAATTCTGTATATGAGCAAAATGCGCCTAAATGTGATGAAAAAATTTTTAATTTGGGAATTCCTATTCTTGGTATATGCTACGGAATGCAATTAATGGTTAAAGAACTTGGAGGATCTGTTATTTCAGCAACCAAAAAAGCTGAATACGGAAGAGCACCAATAACTATCAACCAAGAATCTAACTTACTTTCCAATGTAGAAGATAAATCAATAATGTGGATGAGTCATGGGGATTCTATTAATTGTTTGCCTGATGGATTTAATAAAATTGCTTATACAGAGAACACACTCCATGCTGCAATTTCAAATGATATAAAGAAATTATTTGGCGTACAATTTCATCCTGAAGTTAATCATTCAGAGTTTGGGATGACGGTAATTAAAAACTTTGTTTTTAAAATTTCTTGTTGTGCGGCTGATTGGACAACCGAAACCTATATAGAGGAAGCAATTCCTAGAATAAGAGAGCAAGTTGGAAATAAAAAAGTTTTGCTTGCCTTGTCAGGAGGAGTGGATTCCTCAACTCTTGCTTTTCTTCTCAATAAAGCAATTGGAAATCAGCTTACATGCATGTTTATAGATCAAGGTTTTATGAGAAAAGGTGAACCAGAATTTTTAATGAATTTTTTTGATAAGAAATTTCATATAAAAGTTGAATATATTAATGCAAGGGAAAGGTTTATTGCCAAATTAATAGGGATTACTGATCCAGAACAAAAAAGGAAAATTATTGGTGAAGAATTTATTAGAGTATTTGAAGAAGAAAGTAATAGATTGGGACCTTTTCAGTATTTAGCTCAAGGTACTCTTTATCCTGATGTTATTGAAAGTGCTGGTACTAATATTGATCCTAAAACGGGTGAGAGAATTGCTGTAAAAATAAAGAGTCATCATAATGTGGGTGGATTGCCAAAAGATTTACAATTCAAATTAGTTGAGCCATTAAGAAAACTTTTTAAGGATGAAGTCCGAAAAGTTGGCGCCGCGTTAGGTTTGCCTGATGAAATTATAAAAAGGCATCCATTCCCTGGACCAGGATTAGCTATAAGAATTTTGGGAGAGGTGAATAATGAAAAACTTAATTGTTTAAGAGATGCAGACTGGATAGTAAGAGACGAAATTAAAAAAGCAGGTCTTTACAATGATATTTGGCAAGCTTTTGCAGTATTGTTACCTGTAAAAACTGTAGGGGTTATGGGTGATAAAAGGACTTATGCATGGCCAATAGTTTTACGTTGTGTATCTAGTGAAGATGGTATGACAGCCGATTGGTCAAAAATTCCTTTTCAGATTTTGGAAAGGATTGCAAATAGAATTGTAAATGAAGTAGTTTCAGTAAATAGAGTTGTTTATGATATTACAAGCAAACCTCCTGGAACTATTGAGTGGGAGTAAATTACAAATTTTCTAAAAATTTAAGACTTTTATTTTATTTAAGAAATATTTTTAATGGGGGTGTTAACTGTAATGAGCGAGATTATTAAATTAAGTCGATCTACTGTTGAGAAATATCTAAGTTGTCCAAGATGTTGTGTACTTGATAAAAAATATCAAATAAAACCTCCATCATTACCTTTTACTTTAAATATAGCTGTAGATAATTTATGTAAAAATGAATTTGATTATTACAGAAATATTCAGGAGCCCCATCCTTTATTTACTGAATATGGTATTAATGCTGTTCCTTTCAAACACAAAGATTTAGAACGTTGGAGAAGTAATTTTCAAGGCATAAGATATCTGTCAATAGAACATAATTATGATTTTGGTGGAGCTGTGGATGATATTTGGCAGAAAAAAAATGGTGATCTTATTATCGTTGATGTGAAAGCAACTTCTAGAAATAATTTTGATTGGTCTGAGACTTTTAATAAATACGAATATGCAAAAGCCTATAAGAGACAATTAGAAATGTATCAGTGGTTATTTAAAAAAAATGGTTTTCAAGTGGCTAAAGAAGCTTATCTTTTATATTTCAATGGAAAGAAAAATGAAAAGTTATTTAATAACCAATTAAATTTTGACGTACATCTAATTAAATTAGATTGTTCTACTTCATGGGTAGAAAATAAGATAATTGATACGGTTAAATTATTACGTTCGGATAATTTCCCCAAACCTTCATTAAAGTGTGAATACTGTAATTATTTAAAAAAGCGTTGGCAGTTATCGATAACTTAATATTCATAGGATAATTTTTCATATCTCTGGAAAAATAGTGAATAAAAGATAATCTTTAATTAGATTAATAATTTAGACTTTTGATAAATTCGAAAAATTCTGAAAGAAAGATAACTAATCATCTGCAACAAGATGTAGTCAAAGTATCTGGTAAAACAATTTTTATTAATCCTTTTTTATATTGGCGAAGATTTGACGAAAACACTAATAGATGGCTTAGAGAACCTGGTCAAA
>CACBGC010000040.1 GCA_902538695.1 uncultured Synechococcaceae cyanobacterium
GGGAATTTTACATTTAAAAAGAAACTTAGAATTTTTAGAATCTCTTTGGGAAGATCATTTATTTAAATCCTGCCCAATTCAATATCTTTGTGGAATAACTTTTTGGAGAGACTTAAAATTAAAAGTCACAAACAAAGTACTTATACCAAGGCCAGAAACCGAGCTAATAATCGATATTGTCTTTAATATATTTCAAAAGAAGTCAGAAAAATTATTTTTTGCTGAATTAGGAACTGGATCAGGCGCTATTAGTATCGCTTTGGCATTAGCTTATCCATTGAGCGAAGGAGTAGCAACTGATATAGATCAAGATGCATTGGAAATAGCAACTAAAAATTATATAAATTCTTCTGAACAATCTAATTTAAAATTTTATTGTGGAAATTGGTGGTCACCTCTTGAAAGTTTTAAAGGAAAATTAGACCTCGCCATCTCAAACCCACCGTATATTCCAAGAGATACTTATGAAAAATTACCCAAAGAAGTTAAAAATTTTGAACCTAAAGTTGCTTTATTAGGAGGCGAGGATGGTTTAAAACATATTAAGGAAATCATACAAAAAGCACCAATATTTTTAAAAAAGAGAGGCTGGTTAATTTTGGAGAATCATTTTGATCAAAGTGAAAAAGTAAAACAATTACTTCTTAAAAATAAATTCACATCAATAGAAATTGTGAAAGATCTTTCAGGTATTGGTAGGTTTACCATTGGAAGATATAAATAAATTACTACAGGTTGATAATCTAAATGAATTTAATAGACCACAAAACTGCCTTGAAGACTCTTAAAAGTGGTTTGCCTATAATTTTTCCAACGGATACCTTACCTGCAATTGGATGCTTACCAAAATTTTCAAATATTATTTATGAGTTTAAAAAAAGAGATAAAAACAAACCCTTAATTCTTATGGGATCAGAACATAAACATTTAATTGATTATGTTCACGAATCAGCAAAAGAAGATTACGAAAAATTTGCCTCAAAATATTGGCCTGGAGCTCTGACAATTGTTATTCCTGCTTCAGCAAAGCAGACTGCATACCTTACCAGTAATGATCAGACTATTGGGTTGAGAATTCCAAATTCAAATGTCGCACAATCTCTTTTGAGAGAAACAGGCCCATTGTTAACTTCAAGTGCAAATATTTCAGGTTTTAAAGGATCAATTACAGCTGAAGGTATTGCTCTAGACTTCCCTTCTATAAAAATTTTGGGTCCCATCCCCTGGGGGAAAAGTAGTGGAAAAGCTAGTACTATTATATTTTGGAAGAACAGTGGAGATTGGAGATTGATTAGAGAAGGAGAGGTAATAATTAGGGAATTGTATTAATGTTTTTATTATTATTTTTTGTTTTATTAATTCAATTTTTTACTAATTGGATATTTGAACCCCTTGCATCTTTTTTGGAGTATGTTCTGGAAATAAGATTTTTTCCTATTGTTGCTCTGATAGGTTTAGTCTTTTTATTTTCAGCAAAGAATATTGAACAGAATTAAATAAATCAAAATGCCGGCTAACAGATTTGAACTGATGACCTTCGCTTTACAAAAGCGCTGCTCTACCGCTGAGCTAAGCCGGCAATCCCTTTATCTTACAATTAGGGAGGGTCAATTATTAGTATTTTTTTAGCTTTTTTTAAATTTATTACTTTTTGATATCTTTGTTAGCTTTATCAGTTTTATCAGTTTTTTTGAATTTTATTTCTCCAGAAATAGTTCTTTTGATTGGCAAATTGGCAACTAGTGCAGTCATTCTATCCTCAGTCTCCAAACTTACTGCCACCTCCTCAAAATCAATTTCAACATATTTAGCAACAACATCAAGGATCTCTTTCCTCATCTTATCTAAAAGATCAGTTGTTAAGGAACTCATATCAACTCTGTCATGAGCAAGTACAAGTTGTAATCTTTCTCTAGCTGTATTTGCACTAGACGTTTCTCTGCCTAGTAATTTATTTATAAGATCTCTGAGAGTCATCATTTTAAAAAACCTTTGTTTGCATTAATCTCATGAATTTATCTTTGAGACTTTTGCCTTCTTTTTTAAGATCGATAATTGGTACATCTTTATTTGTAAGTCTTTGAGAAACATTCAAATAACATTTTTTTGCAGGAGATCTACCATCTGAAAGTGTAAGTGGCTCGCCTCTATTTGTACTTATTATTACCTGTTCATCTTCTAAAACAATCCCTAATAGAGGCAAAGAAAGGATCCCTTGAACATCTTCGATTGATAACATTTCTTGACTAGCCATCATGTTGGGGCGAACTCTGTTTATCACAAGTTGAATAGGCTCAATATCTGAAGTATTAAGAATCCCTATTACTCTATCCGCATCCCGCACTGCAGATAATTCTGGGTTGGTTACAACAATAGCTTCTTTACAGGCTGCAAGAGCATTTTTAAAGCCATCTTCTACACCAGCCGGACAATCTACTAGGACAAAATCAAATTTCTCACTAAGTAGCTCACTAATTTTTTTCATATCTTCGGGTTTCATCCAATCCAACATCCTTGGATCTCCAGCAGGTAGAAGAGCAAGATTAGGTTCCTTTTTATGTCTAACCAATGCCTGATCAAGACGACAATTTTTGTCTAGAACATCTTGAGCCGTATAAATGATGCGATTTTCTAAGCCTAGAAGAAGATCTAAATTTCTTAAGCCAAAATCAGCATCTAATACAGCAGTTGTTGCTCCGCTATTAGCAAGTGCTATACCCAGGTTTGCAGTTAAGGTTGTTTTGCCAACTCCTCCTTTACCTGAACATATTAATATGGTGCGAGTATTCTTCCCCACGATTTTTAAGATTTTACAAATAATAAAGCCACTTGCAGAAAGTTAAATATTTTAAAGATTAAGTAATTCTTAAATTTATCTATTTTGGATTAATTTATTGCAAATTATTGATTAATTTTTATTTTCGATTATCTGTGGTTTGATAATTATCGTTTGTTTATCTATTACCGCAATTTCTGGATAATAATTTTTGGGTTTATCCTTTGGTCCTATAGCTATCACATCTGCAATTCTCAACTGTAAAGGGTTTAGATAAAGTGATGCAATATATGCATTTTTGTTTCCACTTTTACCTGCGAATGCAATCCCTAGTAACTTTCCCCAAACATAAATATTTTTTTTGGCGGAAACTATTGCTCCTGGATTAACGTCTCCAATAATACATAAGTTTCCATTTGAAGATATTCTTTCACCGGATCGTACTGTTCCTGTGTGAAGAATATCGTCTTTCTTTTTTGAGTTTAACGATAGTAACTTATTTTTAATCTCTTGCTCTTTAATAAAAACTGAATCAATTTTTAAAGACTTCCCACTTAATACTGTATTTCTATTATTTGAGTAAATGCGCAAAGAACTAACATTAATTTTGTTAAGGTGGGCTTTTAATTTTGCTAATTGATGAGAACTTATTGACTCGCTGACGGTAAAAATTTTTGCTTCTAAAGGTTCCTTGATGGAAGAAAACCTTTTGAAAGTTTCATGGATATTATCTAAATCTATTAAAGAAAAAATATCTAAATATTCACTTTTAGTATTTTTTAAAACGATTTCCATTGAATTAAATCTAGGAATTGTTTTTTATTGTTGAAATTTCATTTTTAATTTCATTTTTGATCATATCTGGATAAATAATAAAGGAGCTTTCCTCAGATCTCATTAAAGTTTTTATTAATGCAGAACTATTTTCTAATGCGCTTTGATGAGTGCCGTCCCATATTTTTAGCGCATTATTAGATTCAAAACCTTTAAAAGATTTTTCTTTAATCCCACAAAATATTTCTGAATCAAAACCATTCTTTTCACATAATTTTGTGGCAAATGCAAGGATTTTTAATCTATTCACCTTACTTAAAAAACTTATGTCTGATGCCTTTAATAAATCTCTGTCAATAAACATTTTGCATAGTGTAGAAAGTGGCTCAAAAGATTCATCTTTCCATCTAATCAAATGATAATAAAAAGTTATATCATCATTTCTTATGAAATCATCAAAATCAACCTTTGAAGGTGAAAAAATCCATTTATATAGAGAATTATCTAACCAAATATTCTTTTCATAATTATGTTTTATTGTGTGTAATATTTTTTCTAGAATCCATGTTGATATTTCATTTATCTTGTGATTGTAAATAGTTCTATACATCAAGTTTCTAAGAACAAGGAAATGCTCAATAGCGATCACTCCTTTTGGTTTGATTCCAATATTCCCATCAGGTGAAAAGGTAAGAGCTGAAATTATTCTTTCTAAATCAACTAAACCGTAATTAGTACCTGTGTTGTAACTATCGCGTAAAAGATAATCGAGACGATCGCAATCAATCTCACTACTTATCAATGTTTTTAAAGGTTTTGAAAATAGTTGTTTTGATTGAAATAATTCACTAATTTTTCTGGGTAAATCCTTGTCATACTTTTCGAGGATTGAATTTATTGGAGAATAATTTGTAACTAAGTTTTCAGACCATTGTTCGTGATCATGCTCGAATATTGTTTCGCTGGTATGGCTTAAAGGTCCATGACCTAAATCATGTAGTAGAGCTGCTCCATAAAGAACAAATTTATTTTCACAAAATGAAGATTTACTTTCAATTAATCTCTTAAAAATTTTTCTAGCTATACAAAAAACACCAATTGAGTGAGTAAATCTACTTGATTCTGCACCATGAAAAAGTAATGAGGCCGCCCCAAGTTGTTTTATTCTTCTTAGTCTTTGAAAAGCGACTGTATCAATTAATTCCATAATCATTAATTCTTCTGGCTTTCCTGCATCAAATACTATTTCTTTATGAATTGGGTCATGAAAAATTCTTTTAATACTCATATTTTTAAGATTTTTATTCTCAATCTTTAGCCATTTAAAGATTTAATTTCTTCATTGTTTAATTCAATTGTTTGAACTGGAACTACTTCTTTTTCTAGAAGCGACCCTAAAAATAATTCCGCATTCCTCACCCATTTATCGTCAGTACTTCCATAATCACTTGCTTCGGGTAGATCAAGTAATTTGTCAGGTGTTATACCTTGGCCTTGAATATTATTACCATCTGGTGTTAAGTAACTAGCCACTGTTATAGCAATACCACTATCTTCTCCTAAACTTTTTAGGGATTGAATTAAACCTTTACCATAAGTTTGTTCTCCCATAAGAATTGACCTCTCATTATCTTGTAAAGAACCAGCAAGTATTTCACTGGCACTTGCAGTGCCTTTATTTACTAAAGTCACCATTGGTCCATCAAAAGATGTCTCTTTTTGGGAAATAATTGCATCTTTGATTCCATTTCTATCTTTTGTCTCGACTACCGGTTTCTCACTCAATAATGAGTCTGCAACTGCAATACCTGAGCTTACTAGTCCCCCTGAATTATTTCTAAGATCCAAGATTAAGGCCTCAACCTCTTTCTCTTTTAACTCTTGAAGAGCCTCTTCAACTTTTTTGGGTACGCTTTCGCTAAATTGAGTTATCCTTAAATATCCTATTGTGTGAGAATCGTCTCTTAATCTTTTTGTTCTAACTGGTCTGAGATCTACTGATCTCCTCTCTAAATCGACTTCCCTAATTTCTCCTGATTCCGTAGATAATTCAACTAAAACTTTTGTCCCTGATTCACCTCTTAACTTAGAGGCGGTACTTGCAAGCCCTAATTTTTCCGATGAGATTCCATCCACTGTCTCGATAATG
>CACBGC010000041.1 GCA_902538695.1 uncultured Synechococcaceae cyanobacterium
TGGTATTGGGAGATTTAATAATTGCAATAAAGTTGGAGCAATATCTGCTAAGCCGGCATTATCTCTTAAATTAATTTCATTTCCCATATTTGGTATTTTTCTTTTTTCCCCCTCAATCAAAATTAGTGGAACCTTATTTGTTGTATGTGCTGTCCATGGTTCTCCTTCAGCCCCTTTCATTACCTCTGCATTACCATGATCGGCTGTAATAAGAATGCTTCCACCCATTTCTCCAGTAGCATTAACTATTTGACCTACGCACTTATCTACTTTTTCTATAGCTTTAACTGTTGCATCCATGTTGCCTGTGTGACCAACCATATCAGGATTTGCAAAATTAATTACAACAAAAGCATAATTCCCACTTTTAATTGCTTTAGAGCAACTAATAGTTAGTTCCTCCGCAGACATTTCGGGTTCCATATCATAAGTTGCAACTCTTGGAGATGGGATCAAATGTCTCTCTTCTCCAGGTAACGGAATTTCAACTCCTCCATTGAAAAAGTATGTTACGTGAGGATATTTTTCAGTTTCCGCGGTTCTGTATTGTTTAAGTCCGTTTTCTGATACTATTTGACCTATAAAATTATTAAGTGATTCAGGAGGAAACGCAACTTTAACGGGAAAGCTTGGATCATATTGAGTAAAAGTGATAAAATCTAGATTTGGAAAATTTCTTCTTTCAAAGTCTGAGAAGTTCTTGCTTGAAAGGGATTTGACTATTTGTCTTGCTCTGTCTGGACGAAAGTTAAAGCAAATTAAACTATCACCATCTTTAAGATAGTTTTCAGACATTCTTATGGGCTCTATAAATTCATCGGTTATATTTTTGGCATAACTTTTTTTTATATATTCCTGAGGAGAAATACTTGATATTGGAATATCTGGATCAGTTAAATTAGCATATGCTCTTTGTGTCCTATCCCATAATAAATTTCTATCCATTATCCAGTATCTTCCACATATGGAAGCTATTTCTCCGGTATTAAAATTTTTTATACATGATTCTATTTGATTTAGATATTTAGAGGCACTTTTCGCAGGAGTATCTCTTCCATCGGTAATAATATGTATTGCAACTTTTTTGATTTCATTTTCAGATGCCCATCTTATTAAACCTAATAAATGATCGATATGACTATGAACTCCTCCATCCGAACATAATCCCGTGATATGCAAAGTAGAATTATTTTTCTTTAATGAATCAGCCATCTCTTTTAACTCATTTACCAAGCCTAATTGATTATTTTTTACAATATTTGAGATCCTTACAAGTTCTTGTTGTATTATTCTTCCCGAACCAATGGTAAGGTGCCCTACCTCTGAATTACCCATTTGACCATCTGGGAGGCCTACATCAGATCCACTTGCACTTATCAGGGTGTGGGGATAAGCATGCCACAATGAGTCCATGATTGGTGTACTTGCATTTCCAATAGCATTATCTGATTTTTCTTTTCGATATCCCCATCCATCTAGTATTGCGAGAACTACAGGGCTCTGAGGAACACTTAATCTTTTTATATTTTTGCTGCTAATCTTTGACATACTTTAGATCAAATTCATTTTTAACTGATCCAACCTTAAATTTAGCCTTAAACGTTACTCTTTAACAATTTATAATTAACATAGTTAGCTTTTGCTAATTTTAAGAAATTAGTAGACGACTTTTATTTATTGATAAATCATGTCCAAGAAAACAAAAAAGATTGTAATACTTAATGAATTTGAGCTTAGAAAAACTATTTCACGTTTAACTTCCGAAATTATTGAAAAAGTCAAAAAACTGGATAACCTTTTATTGGTTGGTATCCCGACTAGAGGAATTGAGCTGACCGAAGTTCTAGAAGAGGAATTATTCTGTAGGACAGGTTTGAGAGTCAAAAAAGGAACAATTGATCCAACTTTTTATAGAGATGATCAAAATAGAGTTGGAACTCGCCTTATACAAGCTGCAGATATTCCAACTCCAATTGAGAAACAAGAAATTCTTTTAATAGATGATGTGATTTATTCAGGTAGAACAATTAGAGCTGCAATGGATGCTTTATATTCATGGGGCAGACCCCAAAGAGTGATGTTGTTAGTAATGGTAGATAGAGGTCATAGAGAATTGCCTATTCAACCAGATTTTTGTGGTAAAAAAGTGCCAACTAGTAAAACTGAAAGTATTAGGTTACGTTTAAATAATGTTGATAATGAAGAAGGAGTGTTTCTTGAATAGCTTGCTCTCAGAAGATATTTCCTAAATTATATTCTCCAAAAAATTCATCTTTGATATCAAAACACTTAACTAATAAATCAGCATTTTTCGTAATTTTAAAAAAAAGTTTTAAGTTATCTTCTCCAATATTAGATTTATTTTTTAATACTATTTTGAGTGGTTTTTTGTCCCATTTTATAATTTCTTCTTCATTTTGAATGTCTGATAACTTTGGCAATCCATTTTCGAAAATAACATCATATCCTCTTTCTTTTTGCGTCTCACCAATGATTATTTCGAATATTTTTTGATTCTTTTGACTGGCTTGAAGGACCAGTTTAAAGGGGTTTTCAGTTGGCCATGTTTGACCTTTGCAAAAAATAGGGTGCCAAAAGTGTTTTTGCTCTCTTTTATTAAATAATCTTATTGATAATCCTTTGTTCAATATGTCTTTAATTTTTACACCCGGGGTCATTGCCAAAGCTCCCAGAGCTATTGATTCAATAGGAGGTGGCGACTTTATTTGAATTTTTGAAATTTTTTTTGTTATCCATTCTTTAATTAATGGTATTTGAGTTCCTCCGCCAACCAAAACAATTGCATTTAAGTCGTCAACTGTGCAAAATTTGCCTCTTGCTTGATTTAATAAATCTTTGAGTAAAGAGTTAAGGTGTTTAATAAGATTATTTTCAATGAGAATTTTCTCAAATATTTCTTTACTTAGGTAAAATTCATTTTCTTTATTTTGTTCTGACAATAATTTTATGGGATATTTATTTTCATATTTGATTACAGATGAGCTGAGTTTACATTTTATTTCTTCCGCCTTTAAAAGATTATTAACATAATTACTACCTGGAATAAAATAATCAACTATCCATTGGTCAAAATCTTTCCCACCAATTTTTGAGCCTGTTTTTCCAATTATTTCAGCACATCTTATTTTTTGTTTTGAAATTGAGCTAACGTTATTACCTCTAAATTTTAATAGTTCAGCTATTGGACCAGATTTTCCTTCTCCCCCCTCTATTTTTACTATATTCATATCGACTGTGCTTCCTCCGATATCTAATGTCATAATTTTTGAGCCAAATGGTAAATTTATTCCTAAACTTGCCGCAGTAGGCTCATCAACAAGGGCTATTTCATCAACAGATATTTTCTCGCAAAGGTTAATTAACCATTGTCTGTAACCTTTATATGTATCTATTGGAGCAGTTAGAACAAGTCTTTTGATCTCATAATTGTCCGGAATGTTTGCCCACAAAATTTGAAAAAATTTTTCGCCACATTCATTAGGGTTTAAAATATTTTTTTGGTTAATTTTTTCAATAGAATTTCCAATTAATCTTTTAAAGTTTGAATGAAAAAATAAATCAGAATTTAAGTTATCCCTCATCTTTAGAGCACTAATGCCAATTTTAGGAATCTTTGAAGGTTCCTCGAACCAAACTGCCGTAGGAATAACTCCTGGAGATGATGTTATATCAGGTATTTCAACTAAAATAGAATTGATATCTTTTTGATCTTGGAAAGCTACAACAGTATTAGTGTTCCCTAAATCAATAGCAAGTGTTCCAGATAAATTTTCTTCCATATGAAATTATTTGAATCAATTAAGTTCTTTTTGTAATTTATGTTTTGAAACGGTCGAATAAACTGTAAAATACATTTTAAAGTAAAAAATTTTTTTTAATGAACTTATCAAATAATGCAGGAATTGATTCTACTGATCTCGCAAAGAGAGGTGAGAGCTTGATAAGAAAATCAACTAATAGATATTTAACTACAGTAAAAATTGCTTTCAGAGCTAAACAAAGGCGTTTTGATGATTTTGATGGCTTATTAGAGGAGTCAACTATTAAACCCGTTCAAAGGTCAATTATTGAACTAAGCGATGAACAAGATCAACCAGATTTACTTCCAGGCTAATTTTGGTAAAAGACCAAAAGGGATGGAGATTACTTAGAGATTTTAAAAAAGGTAAATTTTGCTTTTTGATTGGTGTTGATAATTGGTCAATTGAGTTACAAAAAAGTGAATTCTATTCACTTTATCTTCAGCTCTTAAAAATTAATGAACAATTACTATTTATCCAGGATGAACTAATGGATGAAGAATCTATTACTTTAGAATTAGAACAACTTCCTTGGTATATTCAGTTAGAGGGAAAAAAGAATGAATGGAGCTTAAGGTTTGTTTTTGAAAGTCAGGATCAAACTAGATCTTTCGAAATGTATTGGCCGATACCAATTGCGCAAAATTTATTTTATGAAATAAAAAACATGTGGGAATCAATGGATTAAAAGATAAATAAAATTGGAAATTTTAGAAAATATTTCCCCCTCAAAAAAAAGATTTTTCACAACTTTTCCACAACATTTTTTTTAAAAATATTCAATTGACTTAACCATGTGGAAAACTCTTCATTTTATATAAATATTTAAATTTCAGTAAGATTTAATTTTTCAAAATTAATTTCCCTGAACCCCTTCTTTATGACTGGAGTCTCATAATTCTATGGCCTGAGACTATTTATTAATAGTGCTTGTTGACGATTTAGTGATTTTGGAGAAAACTAGATTTTGAAGATTTAAATTTCAAAAAGTTTTTTTCAATATGCAAGAGTTAAATTACGACGAAAATTCAAATGTTTTAAATCAAAAAGATGAAGTAATAAGTTTCAAATGTGAACTTCAAGAAAATCTTCAAAAGGCTATGAAAGAATTTGTTGAGGAGCATCCTAACTGGGATCAATATAGAATACTACAAGCTGCTATTGCAGGATTTTTGATGCAAAAAGGATTTCAAAATAGGGATTTAACCAGACTCTATATTGGAAATATGTTCTCAATGAATTTTAAGAACTAAAAATTTTTTATATTTTTTCAAGTAGTATTTTTGCTATATCTTTTCTGACAGGTAATATTGATAATCTATTGCCTTTTTTTACAACTAACAATTCATCTTCATTAAATAAAATCTTTAATTCAGGTAAACTTAAAATCTTATCTGACTTGGATTTATATTTTACTTTTACACAATCCCATTTTGGATTATGAGGCTTTGATTTTGGATCAAAATATTTTGAATCTTCATCAAATTGAGTAGGATCAACGATATTTAAATCTATTACCTCCATAAGTCCTACAATACCCGGGGGTTTACAGTTGGAATGATAGAAAAAAACTTTATCTCCTTTATTCATTTTTCTCATAAAATTTCGAGCCTG
>CACBGC010000042.1 GCA_902538695.1 uncultured Synechococcaceae cyanobacterium
AACAGAAAAGCGCGTGGTGAAAAAATTAGGAAAAATCAAGATAAATATTACTGGGCTACCTCATTAGTAATTGCAAAGCATAAGTCAAATACAATTAATTTGATTAAAAATAAGAATATTTTAGAAATTGGTTGCTCTTGTGGTGATGATGCTATTGAATTCTGTAAATACTCCTCATTTTATTGTGGCATTGATATTTCCGATGAAGCTATCAAGATCGCTAAAAAGCTAAAATTAGAAAACTCTGAATTCTTATGTGGAGATGGTCACAAAATAAACAAATCAAATGGGGAATTTGATTGTGTGATTGTCAATAGCCTCTTGCACCACTTGGATCTAAAGAAATCCTTTTTTGAAATTAACAGGATTCTGAAACCAGGAGGAATTCTTATTTTTCGTGAACCTCTTGGGACAAATCTTTTTTTTCAACTATATAGATCATTGACTCCATTAAGCAGAACTGAAGATGAAAGACCTTTTACATTATCTGATTTAAGACTTATGAATAAATTTTTTGATATTGAAGATATCCAGTGGTTTGGTTTTACGAGTATAATTTCTGCATTTATACGAATAAAAAAATTCAGAAGAATACTTACTTCCTTAGATACTTTAATAAGTAGAACTTTTTTAAAATATTTTTTTTGGCAATTCTGCGGCTTTGCCAAAAAAAAGGAACTACCTTCTCAATAGAATCCTAAAAAATAAAATAGGAATTATTTTTATAGCGTTTAAAGGATGTCTTTTCCAGAAATATAAAATTGCCTTTATTTGCCCAATGAATCGCCCTCTCCTCGCAGACCTTAAATTAACTCTTGATATTGAACTTTTATTAACAAAATAATTTACTGTGATTTTATTTGTGAATGCTAACTTTCCTTTATCAAGTAATTCAATTATTAAATGATAGTCTTGTGCGATTTTGTCATTTCCATAACCATTTGTAAGAAAATATATTGATTTTTTAAAAGCTATTGAGCTATGGACCATTGGATTATCCCACATTAAATATTCTCGGATTGAAGAGTCAATCAAATCCTTTGAAGTATAAATTGGAGTTAAATCTTCTTTGTAGTATTGAGATTTAGAAGTGTAGATTGCAGCATTATTCTTTTTATATAAATTCATAATTTCTTTAATATGTATTTTTCTCCATTCATCATCTGCATCTATACGAAAAAGTAATTTTCCTGAGGAAGAATTTATAGCCTTTCTTAAAGAATATGGTATTCCCATATTTTTTTTATTTTTAAAATATTTTATTGGAAGTTTTTGTTTCCAACACATTATTTTGTTTTCAGTAAGGTCAGTAGAACCATCATTAACAATAATTATCTCATCAACTTTAATAATCTGATTAAAAATGGAACTTAAACATCTATCAATTGTTTTCTCAGAATTATAAACTGGAAGCAAAATAGATGTTATTGCATTCATAAAAACTTTTAAAAATATGCATATTTATAAGCTAAATTATTACGTGACTCTTCATTAACTATGTTAATCTTTATTTAAAATTTATTGGATGAAAGATAACTTCCCTGATTATGATTTTTTAGGTTCAGTTTATATAGGCACAAATTGTCTTGAGCTAATTGAAACACTTGATTCAATCATTACACAAACACTAGCCCCAAAAAATGTAGTTATAGTTGTTGATGGTTTTATTTCTAAAGAAGTTTATAAAACATTAAATATATACAAAAAAAAGCTTCCTTTAAAATTAATTTTTTCAAAGAATAACCTAGGGTTAGGGCTATCTTTAAGGAAAGGTTTAAAAAAATGCAAATCAAAAATAATATTGCGATTTGATACTGATGATATAAATTTCAGTAATAGAGCATATCTTCAAGTAAAAGAATTAATTTCATCCAATATAGATGTAGTAGGTTCCCAAGTTTATGAATTTGAAAGCAACCCAAATAAATTCTTAACAATAAAGAAAGTACCTCTTAATAACAAGCAAATAAAAAAACAGATTATTTTCCGAAATCCAATGAATCATCCTACCGTTGGATTTTATAAAGATTCAATAATGAAATTAGATGGCGGTTATAGAGACTTTCCACTTTATGAAGACTATGATTTATGGATAAGGGCTATTTCTCATGGATTAAAATTTAAAAATATCTCTATTCCACTTGTTTCTATGCGTATTAAAAACCAAAGAGCAAGAAGAAGAGGATTCAATATCATAATTAAAGAGAGCAGATTAATTGGCTCATTTTTTAAAATTTCTCCTTTCAAAGGTTTCATATTTTTACCAATTTTTTTAATTAGATCTTTAATTGCATTATTACCTCTTAGCTTATTCAGTTTCCTCTATAAATTTTTTTTTAGAGAAAGACATAAATTTTAGAGTAATTCCTCAAATAAGTTTTTTCTAATTTTTTTTAAGCCTCGGGAGATGCGATTTATAGGTTTAAATATTTTTTTATAAAGAGTATAGTAAATCCTATTTATCAATAGGTATTTTCTTGTATATATAGCATCTCCCCACTTATATGCAGTTTTAAATAAACCTACTCTATGGAAATTAAAATCCAATAAAAATCTATCTATATCATTTATATTTGGGCAATCTTTATAAAGATCCTCAAAGTTAACTTCCATATAAATAAAATCAATATTTTTTAATTGTTTTTTCATACCTTTTAATGCCTCAAGTTCATAACCTTGTATATCAATATTCAAAAAATTATATTGAAATTTATCTTTAATATTAGAATCAAGCCATTTATCTAGAGGCATCTGAGGGACTTCAACCTCAGATATAAAATTTACATTAGGATAGTATTTCTTATGAGATCCAAATTTTAATAATGATGAAGATACACCATTATTAGCTATATTCAATTTGACTTTTTCTTCACTACAACCAGCAGCGATTTTCCCTAAAATCATGTGCTCATGACTTTGTATTTTTTCCTCAATAAATTTATATTTGAAAGGATTAGCTTCAATCCAAATAATTTTTTTTACTCTTTTTTGTAAATAACTTCGCATTTCTTCTAATTCATGCGCACCAACATGTATTACCCCTTTAATTTTTTGTTTAAAAATTAGTAAATCAGAAAAAGGTATTAACATTTTTATATTTAAAATATTTGATAAACTAATAATAATTACATTTTATTGAAGATATATAAAAAAATATCAAGTATAATAAATTTTAAAAATTCCCCTGATTTTTTAATAAGTAGAAAATTTAATATGTCAAGATTTGAAACTATAGGCAATGCAACTTTAATAATTTATGAAGGAAATAAAAATAATGATCCTTTATTGGCAACTGACGTATGGTTAGATGAAGATGATGCATATTTTGGATCATGGAGACTATCACATAAAATACCTAAAGAACAAAGAGAAGCTCTTAAAAAAGTAAAATATATATTTATATCTCATTTTCATCCTGACCATCTAAATCTTAAATCTCTAAAAAATTTCAAACAAGCTACTATTCTTCTTGCTCAACATTATGGGAGCAGAATTGAAAAAGATCTACGCAATGCAGGCTTTACTGTAATTAATTTACCCTCAAGAAAATGGATATCTATTGGTAAGAAAACTAGGATTATTATTTTTAACAATGAACTCCAAGATAGCTTTATCTTAATTGAAATAGAAGATGATATAGGACAAAAAACCTTACTACTTAATCTCAATGACTCTGGTGGGAGAGGAAACGTTAAAGAAATAAGTAGTATTTCTTCAAAATACAAAAACTCTTTTTATCTTCAATTACATAGTTATGGAGACGCGGATATGATTAATTTTGTTGATAAAAATGGAAAAAGAATAGAACCAAATCCATGTATTGAAAAAATTAATCTTGGGGAACAATATTCATTGGCAATGAAAAAATTGAATTGCAATGTTGCTATACCATTTAGCTGTCATCATCAATACCAAAGAAGAGATTCTTTTTGGGCAAATAAATATATCACATCTTTAGATTCTCATTATGAAGGTTTTAAAGATAAGGAGAATTTACTTCTAAAACCATTCCAAAATATTATTTTAAGTGGTGGTGGTTTTAGAGCTTTAAATATTAACCCTGAAGCATTAATAATAAATAAACCCATACCGGAATCTAAATTTGGAGATAACTGGTCAGAACCACTTTCTAAAAAAGACATTAATCTATGTAAGGACTATTTTTTAGCTATAGAAAAATTAAAAAAAAACTATAAGGATATATCTTTATTAGTTGGAAAGGAAAAGACAAAAATCTTTAATAATGGCGAAGGCAAAGCATCATTAAGATTCGAAGTCCCTAGAAATTCTCTTATAAATGCTATTAGAAATAAAATTTTTGATGACTTGTTAATAGGAAATTTTATGAAAACACATATAAAAAATGGTAACAGCCTATATGATCCAGATTTTACTTTTGCAACTGCAAAATATTCAGATAATGCAGATGTTAGAAAAGCAGATGAATTGAAAGATTATTTTGCATACTACAATTCTAATCGTTCTAATTTAGACAAATTAGCTCTTAAAAAAAATCAAATATATTTCAAATTAAGAAGCGCCTTTAAAAAAACATTTTTTGAAAAATTAATCAAATAAAATAAATACAATAAAGTCTTATACATATATTAAAAATTAATTATTTATAACTGTACAATGATGATTAATAGATATTTTTCGAGAATTTTTCTTTCAACAAATTTTTTAAAAATAATTTATAAATTCTTTGCCAATAAATTTATAAAATTAAATATATTCTTTCACTATCAGAAAATAAAAAAAATAAGCTTAAAAAACAAAATAAACAAAAAACTAATTGATAGGATTTATATCTGTCATCATTCCCCCCTTAGACATAGAAAATTAAGATTAAAAAAAATAGTAGATAAATTTAAAACTAAATTAGAATGGGTTGAAGGATTTTCTCCATATGATATTAAACTTGATTATAAAAAAATATTAGATTTTGAAAAAAATAAAATTGATAAATCCCTGCCTGGTATAGATCAATATCAATATACTTACTATAAAAATGCTGGAAGAGAGATAACAATTTCAGAATACTCTTTATTTCTAAAAATGAAATACTGTTTTGAAGATCAGATAAAAAATCAAAGGAAAATAATAATAATATTTGAGGACGATGTTATTTTAAGTAATGAAATAGAAAATTATTTAAATATTTGTAGTTTTGAATTTAAAAACCATGTACCAAAACTTGATTGCCTTATGATTGGGACTGCTTTTAAATTCAAATCAAAATTTTACAATCCAAAAAAAGTTATACATTTTGGTAAAAA
>CACBGC010000043.1 GCA_902538695.1 uncultured Synechococcaceae cyanobacterium
CTAAAATATTTTTTGCAGCTTTAGAAAAAATTAAATATCCAAGGAGATTAAAACGCTTACTGTATCTAAAAAAACCAAGATCATCATTTGGTATTACTAGACCAGGAGCCCAAGTAATTATAGAAATTTTACTAGAGGAAATTTTTAATTTTTTTTCAAGCTCTTTAGCAAACAAAATATTACATAACTTACTATTTTTATAAGCTTCATCAGCATTAAAATTTAAAAATTGCCCAGTTACTTTTTTTCTTAAATTAACTAGGTTATTAAGTCCCGCTTTCTTTCCTATATTGCCACCTGAACTTGTGGGGTCGTGTACATCTGATGATGTAATAATGATTCTAGATTCTTCTTTATCTCTAATAAAATCTTTTAGGACATTTACCAAGTAAAAATGTGCAAGATGATTTACTGCAAAAGTTAGTTCTATGCCTTGTTTTGATACTTTAGGGTAAAAAGAGCCTGTATATTGCAATCCTGCATTTAAAATAAGAACATCTAAAAAAATCTTTTTACTAATAAAGTAATCTTTAATTTTTTTAATATTCTCTAGATCTGAAAGATCACAATTTTCAATAATAATTAAAAATTTACTAAGATAACTTTTATCAAAATATTTTTTGATTTTCCTTAGAAATTCATTCTTTCTAAATTCGTTTTTTATTACAACATACAAAATATTTTTCGTCTTCAGTAAATTAATAATGGCAAAAAAACCTATTCCTGAGTTACCTCCAGTAATTAAAATATTTTTATTTTTAATCATTTAAATTCCTATATTTTTTTTATGATAAAAAAATAAATAAAGTTTTTTTTTATTTTGTAATCTTATAAATTATTGTTAAAACACTGAAAAGTTAGTCACTAGTATTTGAGTAATTTGATTATTATTAATCTACTCTCATTATAAGTATTGGATGAAAAATATAATTCTAGGCTCAGAAGTAATAATTTATCCCATAAATTTCTTTAATCAAAAAATTTATATTTAATGTCAAAAGAAAATATGCCAGATGTTCTTGTTTTGGGTGCAGGGCCTGCAGGTATGGCTATTGCCTCAGCTTTAGGTAAGGAAAAATTAGATGTTGAAGTGCTTTCTCCAAATGGACCAGATGAACCTTGGCCAAATACATATGGCATTTGGGGAAAGGAAGTTGACCAACTAGGGCTTCAGGATTTACTTGAATATAGATGGAAGAATACTGTAAGTTTTTTTGGGCATGGCGCTTTAGAAGAGCAAGACGACGAGAATAAAGCCACGGAACATTCACTAGATTATGGACTCTTTGATAAGAAGAAACTCCACAATTATTGGTTTAACGAATGCAATAAGTCTTTTATTAAATGGCATCAAGGCTTTGCAAACAAAATACATTTTGAAAAATACAAAAGTACAGTAACTACAAAAGATGGCAAAACTTACTCTGCAAGATTAGTAGTGGATGCAACAGGGTATGATCCTGTTTTTCTTAAATTAAAATCCTGTGGTCCCTTAGCAGTCCAAACTTGTTATGGGATAGTAGGTAATTTTAGTAAACCTCCCCTTAAGAAAGGGCAGTTTGTATTAATGGACTATAGAAATGACCATCTTAACGATGAGCAAAAAAAAGAACCGCCAACTTTTCTTTATGCCATGGATATGGGGGATGGTAAATATTTTCTTGAAGAGACATCTCTTGGTTTGGTAAATCCTCTAACAATGGAAAATTTAAAAGAGAGACTAGAGAAGAGGCTTTCTTATCGAAATATATCAATCACAAGCATGCAGCACGAAGAGCTTGGCTTATTTCTTCCTATGAATATGCCAATCCCAGATTTCAAACAACAAATACTTGGATACGGTGGTGCTGCTTCAATGGTACATCCTGCATCTGGATATTTAATTGGTAATGTTTTAAGAAGAGCTCCACTTGTCGCAAAGGCAGTCTCAGAAGCAATTAAAAACAAAAATCTAAGTACCTATCATATTGCTAGAAAAGGTTGGGAAACTTTATGGTCAAAAGAATTAATTAGGAAGAAATCACTTTACCAATTTGGATTAGAAAAACTCATGAGGTTTGATGAGAAACTATTGAGAGAATTTTTTGGCAGTTTTTTCCAACTACCTAAAAATCAATGGTATGGGTTTCTAACTGATACTCTTTCTTTAAAAGAGATTGTATATGCTATGTGCGAAATGTTTATAAAGGCTCCATGGAGTGTAAAAAAAGGTCTTATGATTATGCATGGAAGAGAATTTAAAATGTTACTTAGGATAATATTTCCAAACATATAGTTAAAAAATGAGAACCATATTAATAAGTGGAGCCAGTAGAGGTATTGGACTTAACATTGCACATAAAGAATTAAAAGAAGGCAATAGAATTAGTGTTGGCATAAGAGATTTAGAATCATTAAAAGGAAGCGCTATTGATCCCAAAAAATGGCCAGAAGGGAAAATTATAATCAACCACTATGATGCTTTAAAAAAAATTACAGCCGAAAATTGGATAAAGAATACAGTAGATGAATTTGGAGGATTTGATTCAGTAATAAATTGTTCTGGAGTATTATCGAAAGTTCCTTTCTTATACAAAGATGGTGATGAAGAAGATATTTTAAATACATTAAATATTAACTTTTTGGCAATTTGGCATTTATGTAGGCTTTCTTGGGATCATTTATGTACCTCTGGAAGAGGAAGAATTATTGTTTTAGTTTCAATGAGCGGTAAAAGATCCAAAGGTGATTTAGCCGCTTATTCTTCTTCAAAGTTTGCTTTGATGGGATTATGCCAAACCATGAAAAATAAAGGTTGGGATAAAAATATAAGGATTTCTGCAATTTGCCCAAGCTGGGTTAATACAAAAATGGCCCAAAATATCTCTTCTTTAGACAAATCAAGCATGACACAACCTGAAGATATTGCTGAAATATGCTCAACTATTCTTAAGTTGCCTACCCAATCAGTTCCATTTGAAATCGCCTTAAATTGTAACTATGAAATTTAACCTAAATTAAAAATTAAGTAAGCCATTGAAAGCATTGCAATTGCAATAAATAAACCTTTTATTCGATTAGTTAACAATGAAAAAAGAGATAAATCTTCAGAAAAGTATCCCCCAAAACTACCTGTAATAAATAATATAACCATTGGCAGAGATGCCATTCCGAAAGAATAAGATATAGATCTTACAAATCCAAAATTTAAATAATTAAAAATAAAAAAACCTAATGAAAACAATAAAAAAGATGCAAATAGAGTTATAGAAACTTCAGCATCTAAAGTGTGAGGTAAGCTTCCCTTTAATTCAAACTGCTTTTTACATTCTCTAATTTGTCTTTTAGAAAGCTTTAAATAACCAGTTTCAGGAATTCTTTGCGACTTATATTTTCTTAATAATCTTGCTTCAAGAGTTTCTGGCTCCTTTGTCATAATTGATGTTAATAATTCATCTGGCTTTAATTTTTTAATTTTCTTTTCAAGATTATCCGTTTTCCCAATCCTATAAAGGTCTCCTACTCTAATAAGGTAAACATATCCCGACATTTGCGTTGTAAAATTAATACTGTTCCTACTTAGATAATACTAAAAGAATTAGTGAAATTAAAAGTTTTTACAATATGAAAAACGATATTTTATATTCATTTCGAAGATGTCCATATGCAATTCGTGCAAGATGGGCCCTATTAATTTGCGAAATAAAAGTAGAGATAAGAGAAATTGATTTAAAAAATAAACCTCTAGATTTTTTGAATAATTCAAAGACGAAAACGGTTCCAATTCTTATAAAAAAAAATAGTGAAGTTATTGAAGAAAGTCTTGAAATCATCCTGTGGGCTCTATCAGAGTCGAAAAAGGAAAACATCAAATTAATTTATTTTCCTGAGAATAAAAAGGAAGATATTTTTGAAATAATTAATGAAAACGATAACGAATTCAAATATCATTTAGATCGATTTAAATATGCCACAAGATATAAAGATAGTGATGAAGAATTTCATTTCACAAATGCTATTAAATTTATAAAGAGATTGAACGAACTACTTGCAGAAAACAAATATTTTTTTGGAGATAGCCCCACAATTGCTGATTGGTCTGTTTGGCCTTTTGTAAGACAATTTAGAATCGCTTGTGAAAGTCAAAAAAGGATAAATTATTTTGAACCCTCGATAAAAAACTGGTTAGATTCATTTGAGAAAAATAAAGAATTTAAATCCTTAATGTATAAATATGAATTGTGGGAACCAAATTATAGAAAGAATTATTTTCCTTTAAATTAACTTTCTAACAACCTCCTTTTTTCAATTATTCTTGCTAACTCCAAAAAATATCCTGCAGTCCTAAATTTTCCAATATTTTTTTCCTTAAAATCAATATCGCTTCTAATTTCTGCAGTCTCCGCCATTAGCAAATCTAAATCATTTGATCCAAGACTATACAATTCTCCTAGTTCGATTTCCCTCCCGAGTAAATGACTCCTAAACCACTTCCCTTTATTTTCTTGAGGTGGAATATCGTAGGGAGTAAATGACATAAAAATAAAATTTAGGCTAATACTATTCTAGGGTTCTTATTGAAACTTTTTCATCTCTACTTTATTAAAAATCAATGCAATAAAAAGAATTACGAATGTAATTAGGGCACAAATTTCTGTCCAATAATCTAACCCAATTTTAGAAATCATTAATGGTGCAAGAACTGTGAATAGTCCCCCAGAGAGAATTAACTGAGCGAAAAGCTGTTTTGACGTAAAGATTGGTAAAGTCTTAGAAATATTTTTAGGATCTGCAAGCCTTAAAAGAAGTAACCCAGAAGCTACTACACCTGTGGAATTCCCAAACTCTATCAAGCTTTTTTCAAACCAATAATCATCAAAAATAAAGTATGCGAAATAAGCAATGCAGATTAAATTCCAAAATAAACCGAAAATAGTAAACACTAAAATAAGTATCCAATTATCAAAAACAACTGCGATATCTAAACTCGCCATAGCTGTAAAAATCAACAAATCTGTGGATAAAATACCTATCTCCCTTTGCAGAATATTTGAAATATATTCTGTATTTTTGGTTTTC
>CACBGC010000044.1 GCA_902538695.1 uncultured Synechococcaceae cyanobacterium
CCTCATCAAAGATAGTATTTTTGGTTAGTGGAGCCAATAAAAGAATTGCTCTTGAGAGGTTATTAGATGAAAAAGAGTCGCCAGATAGAACACCATCAAAATTAATAAAATCTATTAATCAAATTTCAATATTTTGTGATCAGGATTCAGCAAAAGAATTAGAAATTTAGTTAGAGTCTATTAATAATTTTAATTATTTAATGAGTAAGAAAAAATTTTTATTCCAGAAAAGGAAGTTTGATGGTTGGAAAACATTAAATGATACTGTTATGGGCGGATCAAGTTCAGCTTTTTGTGAAATTTCAAATTCTGGTTTGATACTAAAGGGTAATATTGTCGAGAAAGCAGGGGGATTTGTTAGTTGTAGATCGTCTATATATAAACCTTCTTTAAATGTATCTGAGTATTCATCCTTTGAATTAAACATAGATGGACAAGGAAGAACTTTTAAATTTGCTGTCGCTTGTGAAGATAATCTCCTTGGACTAACCGAATTTATTCCAGGTGGTCTCCGGTGGATTAAATCATTCCCAACAAAAAAATTCGGAACAACAAATGTTCAAATTCCTTTTAGTGAGCTAAAACCTTCAGTAAGAGCTAATAAAGTACGTTTTCCATTTAAATTCAAGCCATCTAAAATTAAAAGATTGCAACTACTACACTCTAAGTTCGGTGATGATGGTTTACTTAATAATGAGTTTAAACAGGGTTCAATAAAAGTTTTAATTAAATCAATAAGTGTTATTTGAAAATTCACCTAAAAATATAGAGAGCTTAATCGCTAAGTCAGCAGATTTAACAAATAAACCTTTTTTTCATTCTGTTGTAAAAATAAATGGTGAATACGAATTCGAAGAAGATATTGATTTAACAGTTAATATCTTATGTCGAGATAAAGAAGGTAAAAGATTAGAAATTTATGATCTTGAATTAGAACTTTTTAAATCAAATAAAGAGTTGGTTTTAGTAATTTCTAAGCTTAATTTCCCTGATGAACCAATATTATGGTGTGGAGTTAAAACATTATGGATGGATAGTAATAATGGGAAAAAATGCAACTCACCAAAATACAGCGCTAGATTGGAAAATTTAGCAAATAGGATAAAAAGTTTTATTGATTAAGAAAATAAACTTTGAGCTGATTTATAAATCAGTAACAGCCCCTAAACTTGATGCGCTTACGATTCTCGAATATTTTGAAAGGATTCCTCTTTTGTATTTTGGTTTAGGCTTGACCCAATCCTTTTTTCTTTTTTCTAATTCTTCTTCAGATAAATCAACTTGAATAAGTTGATTTACAGCGTCTACTGTAATTAAATCACCTTGTTTTATTAGAGCAATATTTCCGCCGACAGCAGCCTCTGGAGCTATATGACCAACAACAAGACCATAGGTACCCCCACTAAATCTGCCATCAGTAATTAAAGCTACCTTCTCTCCTAGCCCTTGACCAACAATTGCAGATGTTGGAGCTAACATTTCTCTCATGCCTGGACCTCCTACAGGACCTTCGTTTCTAATAACGACAACATCACCAGCTTTGATATCGTTATTTAATATCGATTTTAAACAATCCTCTTCACTTTCAAAAATCTTTGCTGGACCTGTTAATACAGGATTTTTTACTCCGCTAATTTTGGCTACAGAACCTTCGCTCGCTAAGTTGCCTTTTAATATCGCTAAATGTCCTTTTTTATAAAGAGGGTTATCTATATCTCTTATGACATTTTGATTTGTTGGAGGCTTATCTGGAATATTCTCTAAATATTCTGAGATGGTTTTGCCTTCAATATTTTTGCAATCGCCATGAATTAATCCTTCATTTAAAAGTATTTTCATTACTTGTGGAATCCCACCTGCCTTATGAAGATCCACCGTCACATATTTACCACTCGGTTTAAGGTCACAAATAACGGGCACTTTTTGTCTGATTCTCTCAAAATCATTAATGTTGATATCTATTCCTGCAGTATTCGCAATAGCTAAGATGTGCAATACTGCATTTGTTGATCCGCCAATTGCCATAATTACTGATATTGCATTTTCAAATGCTTTCTTCGTCATTAGGTCTAGAGGTCTTATATCTTTTTCTATTGCAGAGACTAATATCTCAGCACTTTTATCCGCACTTAGTTCTTTTTCAAGATCTTCAGCAGCCATAGTGGAACTGTGAGGAAGACTTAACCCTAATACCTCAATAACTGCAGACATTGTATTTGCTGTAAACATCCCTCCACAGCTACCAGCACCAGGAATACAATTTTTCTCAACTTGGATTAGCCTTTCTTCATTAATTTTGCCTGATGTTAACTGTCCAACAGCTTCAAATGCACTAACAACAGTGAGATCTTCTCCATGCAATTTCCCAGGCTTTATTGTCCCTCCATAAATGAAAATTGAAGGAATATTCATTCTTGCAATCGCAATCATGGCACCAGGCATGTTTTTGTCACATCCACCTATAGCAAGTACTCCATCCATACTCTGAGCATTGCATGCTGTTTCAATTGAGTCAGCAATAACTTCTCTTGAAACAAGGGAATATTTCATGCCCTCTGTTCCCATAGAAATACCATCACTTACTGTTATAGTCCCAAACATCTGAGGCATGCCGCCTGATCTTTTTATTGATTCTTCAGCTTTTAGAGCTAACTTGTTTAAACCTATATTGCATGGTGTTATGGTGCTGTATCCATTTGCAACTCCAATAATAGGTTTGTTAAAATCTTCGTCATTAAATCCAACAGCTCTTAACATCGATCTGTTAGGGGATCTTTGCACACCTTGGGTTATTGCAGATGATCTGAGTTTATTCATATTATTTGAGAACCCTTTTTATTTTATTGCCCCAACTCTTCAAGTTGCTTCCTCACATCAGCAATTGCAGAATTTAGTTGCTCAACTTTCTTCTCCAAATTCTCTCCTTCAACTTCATTTATATTTTCATTTGAATCAATCGCTTCAGAACCGTCTTGAATTCTGGAGGAATACATCATTGCTTTTTGTTTTTTTTCCTCCTTTCTTTTGTCTGCTTCGGAAATTAACCACCAAGCTAGACCTGCTGCTCCAATAAAAGCACCGCTTATTAATGATAAAAGATTATTTGAAGACGAATCTCTGTATTCAGACATTGGTAAAATATTTACTCCTATATTCTATACTAGTTCTTATCTTGAAATATAGTACTTAAACGCGATAGAGGATTCCCAATACCCGGTAGTAATAAATGTGTTTCTTCATCTTCCTCATCTATGCAAGAAGTGTAAATAACCTGATTAGGGAGTAATTTCGCAATTTCATTTAACCCTTTATTTGAGCAAATAGCAGTTATTAAAAGAATCCTATTTGAATCAACACCTAATTCCTTTAATTTAATTAAAGTTTCTAATGTTGCTGATTTTGTCGTTATTTGTTCTGAATAATATATAACTCCTTCATTTGATTCAATAGTTTTAGGAAGTTCTCCTAATGAGAGGGTTGAATTAGGAATTACTTCTTTAGATCCAAACCAAAGAGATAACCCTTCGGGCAACATAGCGAGAACTTTTATTGGATAATCATTATTAATAAAGAATCCATCTGCGTCACCATTATTAGTATTTACTATTTGTTTTTTATATGGTAACCAATTACGTAATGCTTCATATGTAAGCCACTTCCCTAATTGCTCATATCCTGTTGAGTACAAAATATTTGGAGTATTTTTTTCTCGCAATATTGAAAGCCAATGTTTTATTAATGGATGGGGAGGAACAATAACCTTTAGTGACATTGCCATATATTTTCCTTTAAAATACTTTTACAAACTTTAAATACTTAAGTTCTAAAATACAGTCTTATTATGATTAAATCAATTGTTTTCCCCTCACTAAAAAATGCATTAATTACTTTGTTAATTGCTGGGATTTTATTTTTTAATTCTGTAAATTCTGCATGGGCCAAAAGACCTCCTGAGATAAGAAATCAGCAAGACCTTAATTTAGAGCCAGATATGCATGGTCAAGACTTAAGCGGTAACGAATACGTTAAGTTTGATTTGAATGGGTTTAATTTCAGTGAAAGTAATTTAGAAGGGGCGGTGTTCAATAATAGTAAATTGCAAAACTCAAAGTTTACAGGAGCAAATTTAAGAGATGCACTAGCTTATGCAACAGATTTTACAGATGCAGATCTTTCGGATGTTAATTTTACAAATGCTTTATTAATGGAGAGTAATTTTGAAGGTGCGAAAATAGATGGTGCAGATTTTACTGATGCTGTTCTTAGTCGTACACAACAAAAACAATTATGTGCGATTGCTAATGGTACAAATAGTTCTACAGGAGAGAGTACAGAATATAGCCTAGGTTGTTAATTATTAAGGATGAAAAAAAAAATACCAGTTATAGTTGTTTCGGGATTTCTTGGTTCAGGTAAAACAACTTTTCTTAGATATCTATTAAAAGAGAGTTATAAAAAATTTGGTTTAATAATTAATGAATTTGGTGATGTTGGAATTGACGGTGATTTGATTAAAAGTTGTGATAAATGTGATGAATCTGAAGACGACTGCGTAATTGAATTAAACAATGGATGTTTATGTTGTACTGTTCAAGATGATTTTGTTCCATCAATAAAAGCTCTCCTAGAATTTAATCCTCCTATCGAATCAATTGTTATCGAAACAAGTGGCTTGGCACTACCAATTCCCTTAATTCAAGCACTTAACTGGCCAGAGATTAGGTCTTCCATTTATCTTGATTTTGTTGTTGGTATCGTTAATGGAGAATCAATGCTTAATGGTTCACCAATTAATGATTTAAATAAAATAACAAAACAATATAATGAAACAGATAAAATTGATCACAACGTCACTATAGATGAACTTTTTGAAGAGCAACTAGAAGTTTCTGATATCGTTTTAGTCTCTAGATCAGACATCTTAAATGATGATCAATTTAACGTTGTAAAACATAAAATTCAAGGAAGTCTAAACTCATCTACACCAGTCCTT
>CACBGC010000045.1 GCA_902538695.1 uncultured Synechococcaceae cyanobacterium
TATATCGGTGATATTTAAAGTAAAGGTGTCACCACTCAAAGCGAGTGCTAAACCACTTATAAGTATCAATAAAGAAGCTAAAGCTGTATAAAGAATAAATTTTGTGGCCGCATATAATTTCTTTTTCCCTCCCCAAATAGCAATAAGAAGATATACCGGAACCAACTCAAGTTCCCATGCTAAGAAAAATAATAGGAAGTCTTGAGAGAGGAAAACTAATGCTTGTGCTGAGGCTTGCACTAATAAAAGAGCAAAATATAGATTTGATTTTTTCTTAATTTTCCAACTTGCCGCAGCTGATAAAAATGTAATTAACCCACTCAAAGCTACTAGAGGAGCAGATAACCCATCTACGCCAAGAGACCACTCTAGACCTATTGAGGGTAACCAGGAAGCTCTTTCTACAAGTTGTAAAGAGCTATCTGAAGTATTAAATTTTTGAAAAAGGACGCCAATTATTAATAAAAAATCTATAAATAAAAAACTTAAAGAGATATTTCTAGGGAGTGTATTATCTTCTCCTTCTTTCGAACTCAAGAAAGGCATTATTAATGCCCCAATTAAAGGCAGTAAAACAACAGATGATAGCCAGGGAAAAGATTCTAAATTCATTTATGGAATGAATAATTTTTTTATTCTAGTTGAAGTTGTACTAGCATGAGACTATAACATTAAAAATGCCTAAGTAAAACTACTTACCAGAAATAGTGCTAAATTGACTACCTGTCGTTTGAACGTTTAAGAATGGTGCTCTGCTAGCTACACCTAACATTTCCCATGCCTTCACCATGGCTTGACTGACGTTTTTACCATTTTCTTTTTTACACAAAGCTAAGATACTTGGTCCAGCTCCACTAATTGCACATCCTAGAGCACCTGCATTTAGTGCGGCATCTTTGACTTCTAGTCCACCTTTAATAAGTTTCCATCTGTAGGGTTCATGTAACTTATCAAACATTCCCTCTTTAATAAGTTCCTCATTTCCTGCTTTTAATCCATTTAGTAACAAAGTGAGTGCCCCCATATTTGTCACTGCATCAGATATAGGTACATTCCTAGGCATAACCTTTCTTGCTTCACTTGTGCTTAGACGAATTGCAGGTATTGCTACAACAGCTTTAATTGAATCGTGCCATTCACATCTAATAATTCTCCATCTTTGAGAAGAAGACCTGGCTGTTAAACAGAGCCCACCAAGCAGAGAGGGGACTACATTATCAGGATGACCTTCTATATCAATGGCAAGTTCAAGGAGTTTTTCTTTGGACAATGGAGAGTTCATTATTGCATTTGCTCCGATTAGTCCAGCAACTATTGCTGTAGCACTACTCCCAAGTCCGCGTGCAGGGGGCACTGCTAACTTAACCCTTGCTTCAAGTGCAAAAGGATCCTTATTTGCGCTCTCCCACACTTTCTGAGCTGCTCTAAAAACTAAGTTTTCAGGTCCTCCTCTTAAATGATTACCATCTGTACTTTCCATTATTAAATCAAATCTATCTCCACCACCTTCAATTCTTGTAAAAATAAATTCGTTATATAAATCTAATGCTGCTCCGAGACAATCAAATCCAGGCCCTAAATTCGCAGTTGTGGAAGGCACTGTTACCCTTATTTTTTTACCTACTTCAGGAATAGACATTTTTTGTTTTTAAGTTTTTAAAAGCATTTTTGCTCTGCAGGCTGCACTAAAAAGTCCAAACTCTTCATCTAAAATTACTTTTATAGGGATTGTTTTAAGAATATCTTTTAATCTTCCCTTGTCGAAAAATTGTTTTAAAAATAAGTCTGATTTAAAGTTTTTGAAATGTTTTGACGCTGTTCCTCCAGAAATCCACAATCCACCAAAGCACAATTCTTGAAGAGCAACATCTCCTAATAAAGAGGCATATGCGCCTAACCAAATCCTCTCAACTTCAATCATTAGCTGATCACCTTCTTTAGAAAGATTACAAATTTTTTCAGGTAGTTCTTTTCTCGCAGCATCAAAAATTTTAATTTTTTTTAAATATTTTTGTAATGGATGGTTTTGGGCATCAGGTTTGCTTAGCCTCCATTCGGCAATTCTTGATAAACCAGTGCCGCTAATAATTCTTTCACAAGATATCCTTTCAACTTTTAGGTAATTCTTAAGCCAAATTTTCAAATCCCATTCTAATTTTGACTTTGGGGCGTACTCAACATGACCACCTTCACTAGCTAAAACTTTTACCTTTTCCCCTGATATTATTCCTCTTGCAATCCCCAAGCCAGTACCCGCTCCAATAATGGCATGCAAATCATTATTAGTAACTTCAGAATCGGATCCATTTTGGATAGTAGAATATTGATTTTTTTTTAAAAAAGGTATTCCATAAATTTGTACAGCGAAATCATTTATAAGCTCGCAGTTTTTAAAATTAAATTTGTTTTGTAAATCATTTCCAGAAATATTCCATGACAAGTTAACGATTTTTGCGTTGTTTTTAGATAAAGGACCAGCTACAGCAAAACATGCAGAAGATGGATGAGTAATATTCTTGCATTCTTTTTTGATAAAATCTTCTAAGATTAGTTCAAAAGAACTCCATTCAGACGACATATATTTCTTTTTAAATATTAATTTAGGCGAATTATTATTTATTTCTTTTTTGAAAATTCCTAATAGAACTTTTGTACCTCCTAAATCACAAGCGAGAAAATTCATAATATAAGAAATTATTCCGTTCTTCCTTTTTTTTCTATTAATTTATCCATTAATTTGAAAAGATTTGGTAAATTGAAAATTCCTAAATTTTTTCCATTCAAAGCTCTTAAGGCGACTGAATCAATTTCCTCTTCTTTATCACCAATAACCGCAATTAAAGGAACTCTACCGAGAGTTGCCTCTCGTATTTTATATCCTATTTTTTCATTTCTAATATCAACTTTTGATCGATAACCATTATTATTTATTAATTCATTAAACTTTAAACATTTTTCAATATTTCTATCAGTAATGCTTAACAAAATTATTTGATAAGGCGCAAGCCAAATTGGGAATTTTGCCTCATATTGTTCAATTAAGATTCCTATAAATCTTTCAAAGGATCCTAAAATTGCTCTATGAAGCATAACAGGATTTCTTTTTTCATTATCAATATCTACATATGTCGCATCCAATCTAATAGGCATTGAGAAATCAACCTGAATAGTTCCGCATTGCCAAACTCTATTAAGACAATCCTTTAACGAGAATTCTATTTTTGGACCATAAAAAGCACCTTCTCCAGGTTGTAGCTCCCATTTAAGATTCTTATTATCGAGAGCTTTAGTAAGAGCCTCTTCTGATTTATCCCAAATATCTTCACTACCTACCCTTTTTTCAGGACGAGTTGATAATTTTATAATGATTTCATCAAAACCAAAAGTTTTATAAACTTCGAAAACAAGATCTATAAAAGTAGATACCTCTTCTTGAATTTGCTCTTCTGTGCAGAATATGTGTGCATCATCTTGAGTAAAGTTTCTTACTCTCATTAAGCCATGTAGGGCGCCTGAGGGCTCGTTTCTGTGACAAGAACCAAATTCAGCAAGACGGATTGGTAAATCTTTATAACTTTTTAAACCTTGATTAAATACTTGAATATGGCATGGACAATTCATTGGTTTAATCGCATATGTTCGATTTTCTGATGCAGTAGTGAACATATCGTCTCTAAATTTCTCCCAATGACCAGATTTTTCCCAAAGAGATTTATCAACAGCTTGTGGGGTTTTGATTTCTAAATAATCATTTTTTTTGAGTATATCTCTTATGTACTTTTCCAGTACTTGGTAGATTGTCCATCCGTTTGGATGCCAAAAAATCATTCCTGGAGATTCTTCTTGTATATGAAATAGTGAATGTTTTTTACCAAGTTTTCTATGATCTCTTTTTTCCGCCTCTTCAATTCTTGTTAAATAATCTTTGAGTTCTTTTTCTTTTGCCCATGCAGTTCCATATATTCTCTGTAATGATTCATTATCACTATTACCTCTCCAATATGAACCTGATAGTTTTAGTAATTTAAAGTGTCTCAAATGTCTAGTGTTAGGAACGTGAGGCCCTCTACACATGTCGATGTATTCTTCGTGCTTGTATAAATTAATGAGACCTTCTTCAGGAATTTCTTCAATTATTCTTAATTTAAAAGTCTCATCTCTTTCTTTAAAAGTTTTAATTGCCTCTTCTTTAGAAACTTGTAAAATTTCAACGTTATAGTTTGTTTTTATTAATTTATTAATTCTATTTTCGATTTTTATTAAATCTTCAGGAGTAAATCTGTATTTAGAGAAAATATCGTAATAAAATCCATCTTCAATTACAGGCCCAATTGCCATTTTAATATCAGAGTAAATTTGTTTAATTGCATGACCAATAAGGTGAGCGAAAGAATGTCTTATTATTTCAATTCCTTCTTTATC
>CACBGC010000046.1 GCA_902538695.1 uncultured Synechococcaceae cyanobacterium
AATTCCACAAATTACATTTCAAGATATGTGGTTACTAAGAGATCCTTTAAAGTTTGATGTCAAATATCAAGCAAGTGCCCAACCGTTCCTCATAACTGGAATGTTAGTTACAGCTTTAGCGATAGGACATAGTTTTTTAGTTGCTTAAGGTGCAAAAGATTAAATTCAAATCTTTTGTTTTAATAATTCCAATATTAATTTTTTCTGGAATATTTTTTTATTTTTTTAGCCTAATATTTAGTACCTTAAAATTTGACGTTTCTAAAAATCAAAAGTCTCGGGAAACCAAATATTCTTACGTAATATTATCTTCTGATAATAAGATTCTAAGCAAATTAAGCCGAAAATTTGAAATAGATAATAGTTATAATAAAATTCCATTTTTTCTTAAACATTCTTTTATATCTTCTGAGGATAAAAGATTTTATAAACATAATGGAATAGATTTAAAAAGTATTTCTCGTGCCCTTATTCAAAATATTAGAAGTGGTTATGTTAAAGAGGGAGGAAGTACGATTACACAACAAGTTGCTAGATTACTTTTTCTAAATAATGATTTAAGTTTTCAAAGAAAAATCAAAGAAATATTTATATCATTCATACTTGAATTTAGATATAACAAAAATCAAATTTTAAAATTATATTTAAATAATATTTATCTAGGATCAGGAGCATACGGGGTAGACGAGGCTGCCCAAGTTTATTTTGGAAAATTTATAGAAGAATTGACATTATCTGAGATTGCATTAATTGCAGGATTAGCTCCAGCTCCATCAATTTATTCACCTTATCAAAATTTAGAACTAGCTATTAAAAATAGAAATAAAGTTCTTGAATCAATGTATGTTGATGGATATATTTCTCTAGCAAATAAGAATAGGGCTATTAAAGAAAAAATAAAGTTAAATTATCAAACAACTAATAATTTTTTAGATGATAAATTACTAATAAACTTTATTCTTCAGGAAACAGATAGAAAAATTGGGAGTAAAAATGATTATAAGTTTTTAAGAATTAAATCTTCTATCAACAAAGATTGGCAAGAAAAAGGTCAAAAAATATCGAGATACGTAGGGCCTAAAGAACTTGAATTTGGTCTGTTATCTATCGAATCAAAAACAGGACTAATCAGGACAATGATAACCAGCAAAAATCCATCAATTAATGAATACAATAGAGTGATTTCATCTGTAAGACCTTTAGGTTCTACTTTTAAAATAATCCCTTATGCTGCTGCATTAATAGAAGGAATAAAATTAAGCGATAAATTTGAAGACTTACCAACATGCTGGGAAAGTTATTGCCCAAAAAATTTTTCAGAAGACTATAGAGGTTCAATATCTTTGATTGAATCATTTAAAAGTTCATCAAATATCATTCCAATATCAATAACAAAAAAAATCGGCTTAAAAAATATTATTAATTTAGCGAATTCATTTGGACTAGGTTACGAGCAAGAGTTTGAGGAATTCCCATCATTAGCTATTGGCGCCTTCGGAGATAATCTTTTAAACATCACAAATGCATATTCTGCAATAAACAATAATGGGAAGATTCAAAGACCTGAAATCATAGAAAAAATAGAATCATTTAAAAAACAACCTATTTGGGAAAATAAATCTATTTCCAAGAAAATATTAGATTTAAAAATAAATAAGAAAATAAATAAACTTCTTGAAAAATCTGTAAAAGAAGGAACCTCAAAAGCAGCCTTTATAAAAGGAAAGAAAATTTATGGGAAAACAGGAACATCTGATGGCAATAAAGATCTCTGGTTTATTGGTTCCATTGATAACCTTACAACAGGGATCTGGATAGGTTATGACGATAACAAGGAATCTGAATTATCTAGTGGGAATGCAGCTTATTTATGGAAGAAGTTCATATCTGAAATTTATAAAATTCCAATTAAAAAATAAGTTATATTTTAAGATTTATAAGAAATTATTGCAGAGTAAAATCCATCACCAGGATAATCCAAGCTAGGTAAAATTTGCTTTTGGCTAACCAATTTTAAAGTTTTGTTTTTTTTAATAAATCGTTCAATTAATAGATTATTTTCATCAGGACAAATAGTACAAGTTGAATAAACTAAAGTACCATCTTTTTTCAAAAGAGGGAAAATAGTCTCCAAAAGTTTTTCCTGTAATAAAGTTAAAGATTTTATTTTTTCTTTACTTAAAGACCATCTAGAATCTGGATTCCTGGAAAGAGTTCCAATTCCTGAACATGGAGCATCTAATAAAATTTTATCAAAATAAGATATAAAATTAGGATTTAATTCAATCAAACTCGTAGCATCAGCCTTAAGGGTATTAACAGATTTCAAATTTAACCTTTCTAAATTTGATTGAAGTATTTTCAATCTTTTTGCTGATCTATCTACAGCAATAATTTCAGCATTATCATTTGTTAATTCTGCAAGGTGGGTAGATTTACTTCCAGGCGCTGCACAAGCATCTAAAATCTTTTCACCTTCTTTTGGATTTAAAAGAGGTGCTATCCACTGAGAAGATCTATCTTGAATTGTCCAAAGTCCATCACTATATCCGGGTAATTTTTTTACAGATCTTGGATTTGATTTTAAAGTAATTCCATTATGTAAATCTTTAATAATTTCAGCATCAATTTTATTTTCATTAAGTACTTTCAAAAAGTTATCTAAATTAGTTTTTAATTGGTTAATTCTCAAATCAATTGATGGTTTTTTATTAAATGCCTTAATGATATTTTCACCCTCGCTATTGCCGACCCATTTATAAAGATCCTTCACAAGCCATAATGGAAATGATTCAAGATATGAAATTCTTTCTTTTCTATCAGAAGATAATTTCGGAAAGATTTTTTGTTCTAATTTTCTTGATGCATTTCTCAATATCGCATTTACAGTTCCCGATAAACCATTTAAATCTGTTTTTTTAGCTACTTCTACAGTGGTAGAAATAGCAGCAGGAAATGGGATTTTATCCATTTTCAGTAGTTGATACAAACCTATATGTAGAAGCCATCTTAACTTTGGAGGCTGCTTTTTATGAGTAATTTTTGATGTATGATCCGTCCAAAGATCAAGAAATTTTCTATACCTTATGCATCCAAAAGATAATTCCGTAATAAAAGCTATATCAAGAGGATTAAATTGATAATTTTTTAAAACCTTTTCAAGAGCATGATCAGAAAAATCACCAGAACTAACTTTTAATAAAATTTCCCAAGCTGCCTTTCTTTGTAAATATCCTATGCTCAAAATATAATTAATTTTTTAAAGATAACTTTAATATACAAAAAATTCAATAATTTAAACTACTTTTTCAATTGCAGAATTAAACCAAATAAAACCTAAGACAGAAATAAGTGAGAGATTAAATCCTAAAAAAAGAAAGATATTTAAAGAATGGATTCTTTCACGAAAAAATATTTTTTTTCTTTTTGGTACTTCATTATTAAAATAAAAACTTATTCAGGATTTCAAACGGCAACCAATATTGATAGATCCTGCATCAAGCATTCTTCCCAATTTAATTGCTATGGATTCCTCCAACCTACTGAAATTAGATTGATGGGTAGTTATCCAATCTAATTCAGAAAAAGTGATAATTCCCGTCGAATTACTTTTTAAAAAAAGTGTTCCAATTTCCATTAGATAAATCTAATTTTTTCTAAATTAACATCCGTACTTAATATTTCTTCATAACATAATATTCTTTTAATTTTTCAAAGACAACTGTAGGTTATTACTTTTAATTTATTTAATATCTCTTAAAAATTTATCGGCTTTTTTTAAGTGATTATTTAATTTTTCCTCTGACATTTTATCGAGATTTCTCGTTAACATTGCCAGACGATATTGCTTTCTAAAAAAGCTTTCATTATCTTTAATAAATTTCCAAAATAAGCCATCCCATATTTCACACCATGGGCCACTTTTAAAATTAGACATTTTTTTTACATAATTAGAGCTTGATATATATGGCTTTGTTGAAAAGATACCACCATCACTAAACTGACTCATTCCGT
>CACBGC010000047.1 GCA_902538695.1 uncultured Synechococcaceae cyanobacterium
ATAAGTTATATCCTAGGCAAATATGATCTAATCTTTCCAATAGATAGAAAGCTTTTTCAAGTGTATGTGTTAAAATATTCTGTTCTCTTTTTTATGAATTTTATATTTTATTATTTTACTTATTCATTAGTAAATCTAAAAATTAATTATCAATTCTTTCTGATTCTATTTTCAAAATTCTTAATTTTAAATCTATTAAGTCAATTGGTAATTAATAAAACATTCTTTAGAAGTAATCAAAATTCTAAAATTTGGCTGGCTTTTATTAATGATGATGAAAAAAAAGAATTAGATAATTATGTTAAAAGACAAAATAATACATGTAGACAAAAAATAAATCTATTCCATTTTAAAAATATCAAAAAGCATGATGTTAAAAAGTTTGAAGGACTAATTGTTGATTTGGATTTAATTAAAAAAAATAAAGATTACGAAAAATATATAAATAAAAATAAAAAATTAATCTTTTTCAGTACTCTTGATTGGTGCAATTACTATCTCGAGTTTCTTCCAGTAAGTTTATTGAACAAATATTGTCATAAAATACAATTCCTCAAGAAAAATAAATCAAAGTATTATTTTTTGTTTAAAAAATTTGGAGATATATTCATAAGCACTCTATTAATTATTGTAACTTCGCCTTTAATGTTCTTGGTATGTATTTTAATCAAGATTGAAGATGGGGGGCCAATACTTTATTCTCAAAAACGGACAGGTCTAAACCTTAAAATTTTTAAAATTTATAAATTTAGAAGCATGAAAGTAGATGCTGAAGATTTTGGTATACAGTGGTCTACTAGAAGAGATCCTAGAATAACAAAAGTCGGTAAGTTTATTAGATTGACAAGAATTGATGAACTACCTCAACTTATATCTGTAATAAAAGGGGAAATGAGTTTAATAGGACCAAGGCCTGAGAGGCCAGAGATAAATGAAAGTCTTTTTAAAGAGACAGAATTTTTTAAGTATAGATATCTTATTAAACCTGGATTAAGTGGTTGGGCTCAAGTAAATTATAATTATGCAGCCAGTAAAGAAGAATCAATAAAAAAACTCGGTTATGATATGTACTATTTAAAAAATTGTTCTTTTTTATTGGATATTTTGATAATATTTAAAACTATGAAGCTAATTTTAAATTTAAAAGGAGCATTACCTAATTGAAAAATATAAAATGTAAAAAGGCTTTAATTACTGGTATAACTGGTCAAGATGGAAGTTATCTGGCTGAGTTGCTTTTGAATAAAGGCTATGAAGTTCATGGTATTAAAAGACGCTCTTCTTCCTTAAATACTTTTAGAATTGATCATTTATATGAAGATCCTCATGATGAAGAAGCAAAACTTTTTCTTCACTATGGCGATTTAACTGATAGTTCGAATATTATTAAGTTAATAAAGCAAATAAGACCTGATGAGATTTATAATTTAGGAGCTCAAAGCCATGTTGCAGTAAGTTTTGAAAGTCCTGAATACACCGCTAATTGTGACGCACTTGGAATATTAAGAATTTTAGAGGCCGTAAAACTATTAGGACTCGAAAAAAAGACTAAAATCTATCAAGCCAGCACGAGCGAACTTTATGGTCTAGTTCAGCAAATTCCTCAAGATGAAAAAACGCCCTTTTATCCAAGAAGTCCTTATGCAGTTGCAAAACTTTATGCCTATTGGATAGTTATTAATTACAGAGAGGCATATGGAATGTATGCATGTAACGGTATTTTATTTAATCATGAGAGTCCTAGACGCGGAGAAACTTTCGTAACTAGAAAAATTACAAGAGGTTTAGCAAGAATTCATTATGGGTTGGAAAAATGCCTATACATGGGAAATCTTGATTCCCTCAGGGATTGGGGGCATGCTAAAGATTATGTTGAGATGCAATGGCGGATGTTACAGCAGGATGCTCCCGAAGATTATGTTATTGCAACTGGGCAACAAGAAAGTGTTAGGAAATTTATAGAACTTAGTGCTTATGAACTTGGCTGGGCCAATGGCTCAGGTGAAAAAGCAATTGAATGGTCTGGTTCGGGACTTAATGAGATAGGTAGAAGAGCTGATAATAAAGAAATAGTAGTAAGAATTGACCCAAGATATTTTAGACCAACAGAAGTAGATACTTTGTTAGGAAATCCCTCGAAAGCAAAAGATAAATTAGGTTGGGTACCTAAGATTACTTTAAAACAACTTATTTCTGAAATGATAGAACAAGATAAATTAGATGCTGAAAAGCAATCTTTAATATCAAAGAAATTTGGTTCTTGAAAATTCTTTTTTTTAAAAGAGCATATTTTCTTTTCTAATTTTTTTCATCAACTAAGTTTATTTTGTAGTTATTATATTCCATGCAAATTATAGAAATAATAAACCAATAAAAATATACATCAGTTGTACTTAAGAAAATAGAATAAATTAAAGCAAACAATAATAAAAAATATAATTTTTTGGATTCGAAATGAAATTTACTAAGATAGTATAAATTTTTTAATTTTTGAAAGATAAATATAAAAGAAGGTATCGAAAAAATACCTAATGAAATCAGAAAATCTAAATATGTATTTTCTGAATGGAGCATGAATACACTTTCACCGAATTGTCCTACTACGCGCCCAGGTGGAATATTATCTAGACCAAGACCAAATGGAAATTCTAAAAAGGTATTTAACGAATCAATAGCAAGTTCTATTCTCAGGTTATTGCTGTATGTATATTTGCCATCTAAATTATTACTTGCCTGAAGAGGGTCAACCAAACTTAAAAATCCATTTAATGTTAAATTTGAAATCATTTCAACTCCAGGGATATTTTTTAAAGAATCATAAAAGACGAAAATAAAAAAAACAAAAGTAAAAAAATATATAATATATTTATAAATTTGCTTGTTTAATTTATAAGCTCTTGAAGAAATTACATAGGATAATATTAAGGAAACAACTATTCCTCTAGAAAGTGAAGCAATTGAACAAAAAATAGTTATTAAAAATATCGATAAAAATAAATATTTAAATTTTATAAATTTGTTTTTTAAATGAGAGAAAGCCAATATAACAGGGATAGCAAAATAAAAAGCATCACTATTTCTTGTCGAATTTAAATAGCTTATGCCAAGGTAAAAGTATGTTGCTACGTTATCAACGATCCCAGTTTCATTTTCAGAATTATCAACAGTGTAACCAGTGATCCATCTTTTTAAACCTATTAAAGATAAGGAAAAACATACCATTAAGACAGACAACCAAATAGCTCTAGATTGTTTTTCAGACATAAAGTGTTTAGATGATAAAAAGGTAAACAAAAGCATATTTAAAAAAATAAATCCTCTATATAACTCAGGAGGAGTAACTAAATCAACCATTAAAAGTATTGTTCCAACTATTATCAGGTAAATAATTTCATAAATTTTTATGTTCTTTGATGAAAATATTAAAAATAAATTTAAAAGTAATAATAATGTGAAAGATAAAGGAATACCAAAGGGTCTAATTAATAGAGGTTGAAAGAAAAAACTTAATGATGTTATAAAGAAAAGTATGTATGTAATGCTTGGTAATTTATTAGCTTTATTTAAAATTTCCATTTATTATATTCAGTATTATTTTCTCTTAATTATATAGATTCAGAGTATTCTAGGGTATTGCAATTTTTTAAATTTTGTAAGCAATTAATATTTCTATATATAATTTTTTGGAAAAAATATTTTTTTAAATTTTGCTTTTAATCGATCTAATAAAGTTAGGTTATTCCAGCTAGATTCCCAGTGGTGAATAGCTATTGATTTATTTGTTTGATATTTATACACT
>CACBGC010000048.1 GCA_902538695.1 uncultured Synechococcaceae cyanobacterium
GAGACCAAATGATAATGCTGGGCTTGAATTAGTAATAATTTCCTTTGATGAAAAATCTATAAAAACTTTTAAAAGAAAAATTAAAGAGAAATTTAAGATTTTAAGTGAACCAAATATAGCAATTTGACTTTATAGTTATCTCTCGGGATACTTACCACAGTAGATAGTGCTAAATGAAAAATCCAAAAATTGCTTTAAAACAAATAATCTCTGACGATGTAACATCAATTGATAAAATCAAATGCACCAAATGCGGTGGGGCGGGAAATTTTAAAACACCTGAAAATTCAAGAAGAACTTGCCTAGTTTGTTTTGGTAAAGGCTACATAAACATTTGAAAATTCAGAAAACCATGAGGTAAAAATATTTGTTTATTAATCAATAGCACTTTTTATTAGAAATTAAACTAATCTTCTAGTAGAAATTATTTTTTAATTGGACCAATTCGCTGTAAAAGTTTTTGTAAGACTAAGACCTTCAGTTTTAGATCCAGCAGGGGAAGCTACCAAATCTGCTTCTATAAAACTTGGAGCCGAGGGAATAAAATCATTACGTATAGGAAAAATGATTGAAGTAAAAATAGAAGGTAATGGTGAAAACGAAGTAAGAGAAAAGATTGATTTATTGTGTGATAGGTTATTCGCAAATACTGTTATTGAAGATTATGAGTATTCACTAGAAAAATTATAGTATGGATAAATTTATTGTAGGAGTTGTTGTCTTCCCTGGTTCTAATTGTGATCGTGATGTTTCATGGGCACTGGAAGGTTGTTTAGACATAAGAACAAAATACTTGTGGCATGAATCTTCAGATTTAAGCGATGTAGATGCAATAGTTTTACCTGGAGGATTTAGCTATGGTGATTATTTAAGATGCGGTGCAATTGCTAGATTCTCTCCATTAATAAATGCCTTGGATGAGTTTGTTAAAAGCGGAAAAAGAGTTTTAGGAATTTGTAATGGGTTTCAAATTTTAACAGAATCAGGCTTTTTGCCTGGTGCCCTTAGTGCAAATAAAAACCTTAATTTTATCTGCGATGATGTTGAACTTGATATTGTTTCTTCAAAAGGAGGTTGGTTTAATAATGGAAGTGAAAAACAAACTATTAAGTTACCAATAGCGCATGGGGAAGGAAGATATCATTGTGATTCTGATACTTTAAAAAAACTTGTAGATAATGAATTGATCGCTCTGAGATATAAAAATAATCCTAATGGATCCTCATTTGATATTGCTGGTATAACTAATGAAAAGGGAAATGTTCTAGGTTTAATGCCTCATCCTGAGCGTGCATGTGACGAGACAATTGGTGGGACTGATGGTCTCTTTACATTAAAATCGTTACTATTAAAATAAAAAAAAACCCCAATTTTGGAGGTCTTTTTTTTTAATTTGGGAAGAAATTAAACAGTAGTTTTTACTTTTGGATCTAAATCACCTTTCGCGTAAAGATCAGCAAAATAATTTGTGCTGTTTTGTTTGATCTTACTTGCTTGACCTTCGCACCAGAACTGCTTGTATCTATCAAGACAAACTTGCTTCATGTATTTTCTAGCAGGCTTGTTGAAATGTCTTGGGTCAAAGTTTGCTTTATCAGCAAATGCTGCCTCTCTAACTGCGGCAGTGAAAGCAAGTCTGTTATCGGTATCGATGTTGACTTTCCTAACTCCATTCCTAATTCCCTCTTGAATCTCTTCAACAGGAACACCATATGTTTGAGGAATTTCACCACCATATTTGTTAATGATATCTAACCATTCTTGAGGAACTGAACTTGATCCATGCATTACAAGATGGGTATTTGGAAGAGCTTTATGAATTTCAGCAATTCTGCTTATTGCAAGAACTTCTCCTGTAGGTTTCCTTGTGAATTTATATGCGCCATGACTTGTACCTATAGCAATTGCTAATGCATCAACTTTTGTTTTAGCAACAAAATCTGCGGCTTCTTCAGGATCAGTCAAAAGCATATCTGTAGAAAGTTCACCTTCAAATCCATGACCATCTTCTGCCTCACCTTTTCCCGTTTCTAATGAACCTAAGCAACCCAACTCTCCTTCAACACTAACTCCAACTGAATGAGCAAAATCTACAACTTTTTTAGTAACTGCAACATTATATTCGTAACTAGCCGGTGTCTTTGCATCTGCTTCTAGTGAACCATCCATCATTACTGATGTGAAACCATTTATTGCTGCTGAATAGCATGTTGATGGCTCATTACCATGGTCTTGGTGCATTACTACTGGAATATTAGGATATGTTTCTGTAGCGGCAAGTATTAGATGACGTAGGAAAATTTCTCCTGCATAATTTCTTGCCCCTCTTGAAGCTTGGAGGATTACAGGACTATCAGTTTCATATGCTGCTTCCATGATTGCTTGAACTTGCTCAAGATTATTAACATTGAAAGCTGGAATACCGTAACCATTCTCAGCAGCGTGATCTAAAAGTAGTCTTAGTGGAACGAGGGCCATAATTAAAATAAGTTAAATGCTATATAAAGCATATGTTTCCGAGAGTTTAGTATAAAGGGGTATCAAATGTCACGTCATTAGATATACAAAATACTAAATTAAAGAAAATAATTTTATGACCCAGAGTATATTTTTAGAATTTTTTTGTTAGTAAGTGTAGCCTGCTACAAACAATTGCTCATCAGATGAAGGTTGAGAACCTGCTACATAGGCACCTTTTGAAGCTTCAGCATTTGCTTGAGCTCTTGCAATTAATGCTTTTTGACCTCCTTCAATGTCTCTTCCTTTCCAGGCCTTTAAGCATGAGTGCTGTAATGCTCTTCCATAGGAGAATGAAACATTCCATAAAGCTTTCCTATAAAGAGTGTTCATATTATTTAAAAAAACAGAAGCAGCTTCTTCGCTTAACCCTCCTGATAAGAAAACTATTCCGGGAACAGATGCAGGAACGCATCTTTCCATTGTTCTGATTGTCATTTCAGCAACTTTCATAGGATCAGCTTTTGTTGGACAATCTGCTCCATTAACAGTCATAGAAGGTTTTAGTAGAGTGCCTTCTAGAAAAACTCCATTTGCTTGACAGGCAATATAAACCTGCTTTATTACCTCTTCTTGAACTTCAGCAGTTTTTTCAATAGTGTGGTCGCCGTCCATCAAGATTTCAGGTTCAATAATTGGTACCAAACCTGATTCTTGAACTGATCTTGCATACCTTGCTAATCCCCAAGCATTCTCTTGAATTGATAGTTTTGAAGGACAACCATCATTTGTAATTTGCAGAACTGCTCTCCACTTTGAAAATCTGGCACCTCGTTCATAATATTTTGCTGCTCTTTCAACTAACCCATCTAAGCCAGAACAAAAAGTTTCTACATCTCCTCCTCCTGGAAGTGGATTTAGGCCTTTATCCACCTTTATACCTGGAATAATACCTAAATCATTTAGTTTCTTAACCATTGACTCACCATCTTGATGATTCTGATAAAGTGTTTCTTCGAAGAGGATTGCCCCGCTTATATATTTGCCAAGACCATCTGTTGTAAAAAGCATTCCTCTATATGCCTTCCTATTGTCTTCAGTATTCTCAACGCCAATTCCAGCGAGTCTCTTACCTACTGTTTTAGTAGATTCATCTACCGCTAATATTCCTTTTCCTTTAGAAGCCAGTAATTGAGCATTTTCTTTAAGCTCATTTTTGTAATAATTTAAAGCCATTCTTTAATAATTCAATTCAATTGATTTTTCCAGAATATGAAAAAAAAATAAAATCAATCCAATACTTTGTCGG
>CACBGC010000049.1 GCA_902538695.1 uncultured Synechococcaceae cyanobacterium
GCTTGATTTTTCTCCATCTTGAGTAGAAATAAATAAACCTATGAGGAATATTGTTGGCACCCCTACAAATAAAAGACTAGCTACGAATCCAAAGTTAGTTGTTTCCATTTAATTAGTAGATCTGTGTTAGGTATTAAGACTATAGACACATATCTTGGAATAAAGTGGAAAAATAAACAAATTTTATAAACTGATTAACAGTCTTAAACAATTTAACGAGGTAATTTTTTATTTTCGCTAATTTTTTTTAGTTCTTCCAAATTTGAGGGGGGTGATTGTGGTTTCGTTAAGATTACTGAAGATGACTTTATCAATGTTTGGCATGCAAGTCGCCAATTTTCAGGTCTATTTTTGAGTTTTTCTTCTTCAACAGATGTAAGAGGGCTCAAGGAATTTTTATTTCCACCCTCAACTGAAATAAAACAAGTACTGCATTGTCCAGCACCTCCACAATTTCCTAAAATACCTTTCAATCCGTAAAGTTGTAAGTTTTCTTTCATTACGAGTTCTCTTAAATTTTCACCAGGATTACATTGGACTTCTAAATCCTCACGGATAAATCGGATAGTTGCCATTTTTTTAATTATTTTTCTTATTTTGGCGTTTTACTTTGAGAATTGTGACCAAAATATTAACAGTTTTTATCTAAAAATTTCTTGTAAACTAGCTTCTGCCAATGGATTTGCCCAATTTTTGCAAGAAAATAAATTTATTTACAAAAATCCCTCAAAGACTAAAAAACCCTTACTATCGTGATGTTTAGCTGTTTATGCAGCATAGTTACTAGAAATTAACCGATGGGATTGCCTTGGTATCGAGTTCACACAGTAGTTATTAATGACCCAGGTCGACTACTTGCTGTGCATCTTATGCATACTGCATTATTAGCCGGCTGGGCCGGTTCAATGGCTCTTTATGAATTAGCCATTTTTGATCCTTCTGATGCTGTTCTAAATCCAATGTGGAGACAGGGGATGTACGTTATGCCTTTCATGGCAAGACTAGGTATCACAAGTAGTTGGAATGGATGGGATATTACGGGTGCTACTGGAGTTGATCCTGGATTCTGGAGTTTCGAAGGGGTTGCGGCAGCACACATAGTATTTAGTGGCCTATTGATGTTGGCATCTATTTGGCACTGGACATACTGGGACCTAGATTTATGGGAAGATTCAAGAACTGGTGAACCAGCTCTTGATTTGCCAAGAATTTTCGGAATCCACCTTCTTTTAGCGGGTCTTACATGTTTTGGTTTTGGAGCTTTTCATTGCGCAAACGTTGGGATTTGGGTTTCTGATCCTTATGGCCTAAGTGGTCATGTAGAGCCTGTAGCACCTTCCTGGGGAGTAGAAGGATTTAATCCTTTTAATCCAGGAGGTATTGTAGCTAATCATATTGCGGCTGGACTCATGGGTATTATTGGAGGTATTTTTCACATCACCAATAGGCCTGGGGAAAGACTTTACAGAGCATTAAAACTTGGGAGTCTCGAAGGTGTGCTAGCTAGTGCTTTAGCTGCTGTACTTTTTGTTTCTTTCGTTGTTTCAGGAACAATGTGGTACGGTTCAGCAACTACCCCAATAGAGCTTTTTGGACCTACCAGATATCAATGGGATTCAGGCTATTTCAAAACTGAAATTAATAGAAGAGTACAAGCTGCTATTGATGATGGTGCCACTAAATCAGAGGCATATGCATCGATTCCAGAGAAATTAGCCTTCTATGATTATGTTGGTAATAGTCCAGCTAAAGGTGGACTATTCAGAGTTGGAGCTCTTGTTAATGGAGATGGTTTACCAACTGGTTGGCAAGGTCACATTGCCTTCCAAGATAAGGAAGGTAACGAATTAGAAGTTAGAAGAATTCCTAATTTCTTTGAAAACTTCCCTGTCATTCTTGAAGACAAAGAAGGCAATGTAAGGGCAGACATTCCATTTAGAAGAGCTGAAGCAAAGTACTCATTTGAACAAACTGGTATTACTGCAACTATTTATGGAGGGGACCTAGATGGACAAACATTTACAGATCCTGCAGTAGTGAAAAGATTAGCTAGGAAGGCTCAACTTGGAGAGGCATTCAAGTTTGACAGAGAGACATATAAATCTGACGGTGTATTCCGAAGTTCTCCAAGAGCATGGTTTACATATGCACATTTATGTTTCGGATTGCTATTCTTGTTTGGGCACTGGTGGCACGCTTCAAGAACTCTTTACAGAAATTCCTTTGCTGGTATTGATGCTGAGATTGGCGACCAAGTTGAATTTGGTTTATTCAAGAAGCTTGGAGACGAAACCACAAGAAGAATCCCTGGCAGGGTTTAAACTAAACTTTATTATTTAATCTTATGGAAGCTTTCGCTTACGTTCTTATTCTAACTCTCGCAGTTGTAACATTATTCTTTGCTGTCGCCTTTAGAGACCCACCTAAATTTGATAGAAAATGAACCCCAAAAAAAAACCTCTTTAACAAGAGGTTTTTTTTACTTTTCATAATTAAAATATTACCCTACTATTAGGGTTGAAGTGCATTTTTTTTACCACATGCAGTGTCCAACCTGTCAAAACACAGATAGCAGAGTTTTGGAATCAAGATCTGCTGATAGTGGTAAAAGTGTTCGAAGAAGAAGAGAGTGCTTAAATTGCAGCTTTAGATTTACAACTTATGAAAGAGTGGAAACAATGCCAGTTTCAGTAATAAAGAAAGACGGTGGTAGAGAATTATTTGATAAACAAAAATTATTTACTGGCATATCAAGGGCATGCGAAAAGACGAACTTCAGTAGTGAAGCAATTATTAATTTCGTAGATGGAATTGAATCACAAATCATTCAAGACTCTAATAAAGATATTAAATCTTCACAAATCGGAGAATTAATACTTAAAAATCTTAGAAAAGAAAACGAAGTCGCTTATATAAGATACGCCTCAGTTTACAGAAAATTTAATGGGGTAAAAGATTTTATTTCAACTCTTGAATCTCTAAAGGGAAGTTCAAAAAACCAATTAGCATCAATTTCATAAAATTAAGCATCTTAAAGTGTAGAATACATATCACAAATGTTTTTGCTATTGGTTTGCAGGCTAGTAGCAACCCTTTCTAACTACCTTAGGTAGTCTGCGATACAACTAATGAACGAAAATTCTTCCCAAACCATTAAAGAACTTTCTGAGGATCAAGAAATTAAAAATTCGTCTGAGTTAGATAGTGATTCAGCATCTCGAAATGAGGAAGATTTATCATTTGAGAAGAGCGATATACCTTCAGCAGATTCTTCCTCTAGCAGAACAAATTCGGATTTTGACAACGCAGGATTCACACAAGAAGAATTCGCATCACTTTTGGGTAAGTATGACTATAATTTTAAACCAGGCGATTTAGTAAAAGGTACCGTTTTTGCTTTAGAGCCCAAAGGAGCCATGATAGATATAGGGGCAAAAACAGCTGCTTTTATGCCAGTTCAGGAGGTTTCAATAAATAGAGTTGAAGGACTTAATGATGTTTTACAACCTTCAGAAAGTAGAGAATTTTTCATAATGAGTGAGGAAAATGAAGATGGCCAATTAGCCCTCTCCATTAGAAGAATTGAATATCAGAGAGCATGGGAAAGGGTTAGACAACTTCAAAAAGAAGATGCAACTATATATTCTGAAGTTTTTGCAACAAATAGAGGCGGAGCTCTTGTTAGGGTAGAAGGTTTGAGAGGTTTTATCCCTGGCTCTCATATCAGTGCTCGAAAAATTAAAGATGA
>CACBGC010000050.1 GCA_902538695.1 uncultured Synechococcaceae cyanobacterium
ATGGTAAATAAAAGTTTCCATTCTTCGTCAAAAGAAGAGAAAGTTGTGCTTAATATTCTTATTGCAAATGCAAAGCCCGCTGTTTTTGAACCAACAGATAAAAAAGCTACTACAGGTGTAGGTGAACCCTCATATACATCAGGAGTCCATTGATGAAAGGGAACAGCAGCAATTTTAAAGGCAACTGTTGATAAGACAAATACAAGAGCTAGTGAAGTAATAAAGGATGGCTTATTGATAATTTCTAAACCTATGGTCGTTAAGTTTGTTGAACCACTTAATCCATAAAGAAAAGAGGATCCATACAAATAGACTGCAGCAGCAGCTGATCCAACAAGGAGGTATTTTAAGGCCGCTTCTGAACTTCTTGGATCTCTTTTGAGGTAACCAGAAAGTAAGTAACTTGCAACTGATAAAGTTTCCAGAGATATAAATACACTAATAAGGTCAGTAGATCCACACAAAAGCATTGCTCCAAGGGTGGCCGAAAGAACTATCGCAGCAAACTCGCCAATTGGGCTACCACTTTGTTCTGTATACCGCCAACTTATAAGTAAAGATATTAAGGTTGATAAAGAAATTATTGCTCTAAATGCGATTGCCAAATTATCTGAATTAAAGGACCCAAGGAATGCGCTTTCTACCGGATTACTCCATTGCAATGCCAAACTAACGAGAGAGCTGCCAATTGATAAATAGCAAATTATTGGTGCCCATTTTGATGCAGTTTTTTCTCCAGCTAAATCTACAAGAAGTGTTCCAACAATACCTAATAAAATAAAAGCCTCTGGAATAATGGCTTGAGCATTTAAATTAATTGTAAAGATTTCGTTGGGCACTTTATTAAATTGGATTAAATTAGATGTTTGATTGTAAGGGTCTAAGAGTTAATCTTAACTTGATTATAATTTGTGGGTATGATTTTTGAAATTTTCAGAAGAAAATACTTGAAAAAGCTTCAAATAATCATAATATGCCCTAACAGAACAAAAACACCAATTTTTGAAATAAACCTTGGATCACACACTTGTTATTGTTGAAAGTCCCACCAAAGCAAAAACTATAAGAAAGTTTTTGCCTCCTAATTATGAAGTTCTCGCTTCAATGGGACATGTAAGAGATCTTCCAAAAGGCGCTGCTGAAATACCTGCTGCGGTTAAAAAGGAAAAATGGTCAAGGATAGGAGTTAATACAACAGAAGATTTTGAACCACTTTATATAGTTCCAAAAGATAAGAAAAAGGTTGTTAAAGAGTTAAAAGATGCATTGAAAGGTGCGAACCAGCTATTACTGGCAACTGATGAAGATAGAGAGGGAGAGAGTATTAGCTGGCATCTCTTGCAAATACTTAAGCCTAGAATACCAACTAAGAGAATGGTTTTTCATGAAATCACAAAAAAGGCAATTAATAAAGCTTTAGACCAAACAAGAGAAATTGATATGGAACTTGTTCAGGCTCAAGAAACAAGAAGAATTTTAGATAGGCTTTTTGGATATGAATTATCTCCTTTACTTTGGAAGAAGGTAGCCCCCCGACTATCTGCTGGTCGTGTCCAATCAGTTTCTGTAAGACTTCTTGTTAGGCGAGAGAGAGAAAGAAGATCCTTTAAAAAAGCTAGTTACTGGGGGATTAAAGCTTCCCTAGTAAAAGATAATATTACTTTCGAAACTAAATTATTCAGTTTAAACGGTCAAAGAATTTCTAACGGTTCCGATTTCGACGAACAAACCGGTAAATTAAAAGAAGGAAACAAATCTTTAATAATTGGAGAAGAACAAGTAAATGATTTATTGAAGACTTTTTCCTCAGAGGATTGGTTAGTCTCAAAAATCGAAAAAAAGCCATCCACTCGTAAGCCAGTTCCTCCATTTACAACTAGCACATTACAACAAGAAGCAAATAGGAAGCTTCGTTTGTCTGCAAGAGAAACTATGAGATGTGCACAAGGTCTATATGAGAGAGGTTTCATAACATATATGAGAACTGATTCAGTTCATCTCTCCGAACAAGCCACAAGAGCTGCTAGAGAATGTGTCAGTTCTATGTATGGAAAAGAATATTTATCTAACTCACCAAGACAATTTAATTCAACTGCAAGAAATGCTCAAGAAGCACACGAAGCTATTAGGCCGGCAGGTGAGGTATTTAAAACACCAAAGGAAACTAATCTAACTGGTAGAGACTTATCACTTTACGATTTAATTTGGAAAAGAACTGTAGCTAGTCAAATGGCGGAAGCTAGGTTAACAATGATTAATGCTGAAATTAGCGTAGGGGATGGATTATTTAAATCGAGCGGGAAAAGTATTGATTTCGCAGGATTCTTCAGAGCTTATGTCGAGGGAAGTGATGACCCAAGTTCATCCCTTGAACAACAAGAAATTATTCTCCCAAACTTAACAACTGGAACATGTCTTGAAGTTACTAATAAGGAATCTACTTTTCATGAAACTAAACCTCCTGCAAGATATACAGAGGCTGCATTAGTTAAAGTTCTTGAAAAAGAAGGGATTGGGAGACCTTCTACCTATGCCAGTATTATTGGGACTATAGTTGATAGAGGTTATGCGAATATATCTTCCAATACTTTGGCTCCAACGTTTACAGCTTTTGCTGTTACTGCTCTATTAGAAGAACATTTTCCTGATCTGGTTGATACTACTTTTACTGCAAAAATGGAATCTTCATTGGATGAAATATCTTCTGGTAATCTTGAGTGGCTACCATACCTAGAAACTTTCTATAAAGGTAAAAATGGTTTGGAGGTAAAAGTTCAGAAAACAGAGGGTGATATTGATGGTAAAGCTTATAGACAAGTTGATTTCGAAGACCTTCCTTGCATAGTCAGAATAGGCTCTAACGGACCTTGGCTAGAGGGTACAAAAATTGATGAATCTGGTAATGAAATTCAGGCTAAAGGTAATCTTCCAATGGATATTACTCCTGGAGATTTAGATATAAAGCAAGTTGATCAAATTTTAAGTGGTCCATCAGATCTTGGAACTGACCCGAAAACTGGGGAAAAAGTCTTTTTAAGATTTGGCCCTTATGGACCTTACGTACAATTGGGAAATAATGATCAAGATAAAGCTAAACCAAGAAGAGCTTCATTACCTAAAGAGTTGAAAACTGATGATCTAACTCTAGATGAGGCGCTTTTACTTTTAAGTTTACCTAGATTGTTAGGAGTTCATCCTGAAGGAGGAGTTGTTGAAGCTGATAGAGGAAGATTTGGCCCTTACATCAAATGGATTAAAAATGAATCTGAATCTGAAAATAGATCCTTAAAGAAAGAGGATGATGTTTTTACTGTTGATATAAAACGAGCATTAGAAATTCTTGCGATGCCAAAAATGGGTAGAGGTGGTCAAGAGGTACTTAAAGACTTTGGAAAACCGAAAGAATTTAAAGAAAAAATTCAAATATTAAATGGAAGATATGGTGTTTATTTAAAATGCGGCAAAACTAATGTTTCGATTGCTAAAGATACTGACATAGAAAAATTTACCATAGATGAAGCAGTATCTCTTTTAGAAGAAAAACTTAAAGATAAAAAAGGCGCAATTTTAAAAAAAACGAAGATTAGCAATAAAAAAACTACAAGGAAAAAGAAAAGTTAGAAAAAATATGATTTTAAAAAAAAAAGAATTTTTTTTATTAATTTTTTTAATTTTCTTGCAATCATGCTCTGGAGGGGGGATTGGAAATTTTCTTGAAAGTAGTTTTAATGATTTAGAAAAAACAA
>CACBGC010000051.1 GCA_902538695.1 uncultured Synechococcaceae cyanobacterium
GGATTTTTTAACATCTTAAAGATTTGAAAATTACAATTTATCGTATTAAATTTCTTGTTTTCCCTCCAAAGTATTAAAAGACTTTAACGCATCGTCAATAGCATCAGAGGGCTTAGTCGCATCATTCATGCTATTTTGTCTACGAATCATTTCTACAAGTTCAAAAGGATTGGTAGGAATAATTGAGCTATCATCTTCTGTTTTAGTTGAGGTATCAATTCCTATTTCTTCAAATAAATATTCAGCATTTAGGTAATTACCTTTTAAGGAAATTAACAAAGTAAAAAAAATTACAAAAGTTTTTGATTTAGGTATGCTTTTGCAAAAATATTTTTTCATTTTATTAAATTTCAAAATTCTTTAACATCAAAATTTTCTGCTAACTTAATTTTACATATTTTACTAGAAATTTGTTAATAGCAACTTGGAATGTTAACTCTATAAGAACCAGACTTTCACAAATAATAGATTGGATTAATGAGGTCAATCCAGATATTCTATGTTTGCAGGAAACAAAAGTGATGGATAATAGTTTCCCTGTTGAACCTTTTGAAAAATTAGGATACTCAGTAGAGATCTACGGACAAAAGTCATACAATGGTGTTGCTATTATCTCTAAAATAAAGCCAGAGAACGTAAAAAAAGGATTCTACAGTTTTGCCGAATCTAGTCAAAATATCGAGATTTTCCTAGATCAAAAAAGATTAATTTCTGCTGATATTAACGGTATTAAAATCATAAATGTCTACGTGCCAAACGGGTCTTCTTTAGAATCTAGTAAGTTCAAATACAAAATTGATTGGCTAAATTGTTTAGCTTCATTTTTGGATGAGCAAGAAAAAAAAGGAGAATTAATTTGTTTAATGGGTGATTTTAATGTTGCCCCATCTAACTTAGATATTCATGATCCAATGAAATATGAAGGTGGAATAATGGCATCTGATATTGAGAGAAATGCACTAAATAATGTTCTGAAAAAAAGATTAATAGATTCCTTCAGGATTTTTGAACAAAATACTGGCCATTGGAGTTGGTGGGATTACCGTAATAACGCATTTGAATTAAATAAAGGGTGGAGAATTGACCATATTTATATCAGCAAAGAACTGTCATCAAAACTTAAAAGTTGTGTCATAGACAGCACACCTAGAGGTAATTTGCGCCCAAGTGATCATGCACCAGTTATGATAAATCTTGATTTAAGCGACATAAACATGGTGTTTTACCCTCTGAATATGACATTAGGGAAATAGATGAGGACCTTTATTTAGAACTTTTGCAAGAATTTAAATCAAATAACTAGTGAAATATAATTATATTTTAATTTGCAATTATTAAAAAAATATTTTAATTAAATGCCTTATTAATGCACTATTTAGTCTATTTAAATATGATTAATTAAAAGAAAAAAACTTAATGTCTACATCCTTTAAAAATGTCACGCCAACAGGTCCTGGTGGTACAGCAACACTATTAATTGTATTATCTTTTACTGGCTTTCTTTTGCTAACCCAATCTCTATTTGTTGTCCCTTCTGGACAAGTTGCAGTTGTTACAACATTAGGGAAAGTAAGTGGCCCCTCTAGAAGGGCTGGTTTAAACTTTAAACTTCCATTCGTTCAGTCTGTATATCCATTTGATATAAAAACTCAAGTTCAACCCGAAAAATTTGAAACTTTAACTAAAGATCTTCAGGTTATTAGGGCTACAGCTACTGTTAAGTATTCAGTAAAACCTAATGAAGCAGGAAGAATTTTTGCAACAATTGCAAGTAGAAATAGCGATGTTTATCAAAAAATTGTTCAGCCATCTTTACTCAAAGCTCTAAAATCAGTTTTTTCTCAGTATGAGCTAGAAACAATCGCTACTGAATTTGCAGTAATTTCCGAAAAGGTAGGTGATACTGTTGCTCAAGAACTTAATTCATTCGATTATGTTGACGTTAAAAGTTTAGATCTTACCGGATTAGAGATTGCTGAAGAATACAGAGCTGCTATTGAACAAAAGCAAATTGCCGGTCAGCAATTACTTAGAGCAAAAACAGAAGTAGAAATTGCTGAACAAGAAGCACTTAGATATGAGACATTAAATAGAAGTCTTGACGATCAAGTGTTGTTCAAATTATTTCTTGATAAATGGGATGGAAGTACCCAAGTTGTTCCTGGCCTACCAGGCTCAGAAGGAGGTAGCCCACCAGTAATAGTTGGTGGTAGAAGATAATTATTTAAAATTTAATCCTTTATAACATTTAATCATTTACTTATTTCTTGAATGGAAATTAGGTAAATGATTATTTTTTTATCGCATTAAAGGATTGATCAAAAGCTTCGATTGTTTTATCAATTTCTTCTTCACTATGCGCTAGTGATGTGAAACCAGCTTCAAAAGGACTTGGAGCTAGGTAAATCCCTCTTTGAAGCATCTCTCTATGCAACTTACCAAAAAGTTCAGCATCATTTGTTTTTGCTTCATCAAAGTTTCTAACTGGCCCATCACATAAGAAAAATCCAAACATAGCGCTTACACTACCTCCGTTAATAGCAATTCCATTATTTTCTGCAGACTGAATTATACCTTCAATTAATCTAGAAGTTGTTGCCTCTAGTTTCTCGTAAATACCTTCTTGTTTGAGTAACTCAAGAGTTTTTATCCCAGCGGTCATTGCCAGTGGATTTCCACTCAAAGTACCTGCCTGATAAACTGGGCCAGAAGGAGCTACCATTGACATTATTTCTTTTTTTCCTCCATAAGCTCCTACAGGTAGACCTCCACCAATTACTTTCCCAAGTGTGGTTAAGTCAGGAGTAACACCAAATTTTTCTTGAGCGCCACCATAACTTATTCTGAATCCAGTCATTACTTCATCAAAAACTAATAAAGATCCATTCTCTGTTGTTAATTCTCTTAATCCTTCTAAAAATCCTGGTTCTGGAGTGATAAAGCCAGCATTTCCAACAATAGGCTCAAGAATTACCCCTGAAATGGCATCAGGATTCTCAGAAAATAATTTTTTTACTGCTTCAAGATCATTGTAAGGAGCAGTAAGTGTATTAGCCGTTGTTGATCTTGGAACCCCTGGAGAGTCTGGTAATCCTAAAGTCGCTACTCCTGATCCTGCTTTTACCAAAAACATATCTGCATGACCATGGTAACAGCCATCAAATTTAATAACTTTATCCCTTCCAGTGAATGCTCTCATAAGCCTTAAAACAGCCATACAGGCTTCAGTTCCACTATTGACAAATCTAACCATTTCTACTGATGGGACAGCATCAATTACCATCTCAGCAAGTTTGTTTTCTAATATGCATGGAGCTCCAAAGCTCGTACCTTTCTCAATTGCTTCCTGTAATGCAGTAGTAACTTCAGGGTGGGCATGACCACAAATAGCTGGTCCCCAACTCCCTATGTAGTCAATATATCTATTGCCATCAATGTCCCATGCAAAAGGGCCTTTGACTCTATCAAAAACTATTGGTTGCCCACCGACAGACTTAAAAGCTCTAACTGGAGAGCTAACTCCTCCAGGCATTAATTCTTGAGCAGCAGAGAAAATTCCTTCTGATTGGGTGCAATTTAATATGTCAGTCACAGTTTAATTAAATAAG
>CACBGC010000052.1 GCA_902538695.1 uncultured Synechococcaceae cyanobacterium
AAATAATACTATTAATTTGAACTTCTTTTGCCCATTAAAGTTAAATTCTTCAACGAGATTTTTGATACTGTTTTGAAATTTGTCAGTCACGGAGTTTTGAATGTTTTTATAAATTATTCTCAAAAAAATTTTCTAACCTTAGTTAGTATAAAATTTTACACGAAAAAGTTTTTAAAGAAATTAATTTTACGTTTTTAGATTTTATTATCTTAATGTAAACATTTTGAAGTTATGACTGTAGGAATTTATTACGCAACTACAACTGGAAAGACTGAAGACGTAGCTGATCGTCTTCACAACTTTATCTCTTCAGCAGAAGCACCTAAAGATGTATCTGATGTGGATGATCTTTCAGAATTCGAAGGACTTGATGGAATTATCTGCGGGATACCTACTTGGAATACGGGTGCCGATGAAGAAAGATCAGGAACTGCATGGGATTCAATCTTAGAAGATATTGGTGAACTAAGTTTATCAGGAAAAAAAGTAGCAATTTTTGGATTAGGAGATTCTTCTACCTATACAGAAAACTATTGCGATGCAATGGAAGAACTACATAGCTACTTCACAAAAGCAGGCGCCGAGATGGTCGGTTATGTAGATAAATCTTCTTATACATTTGATGAATCAAAAAGTGTTATGGGAGAAAGTTTTTGTGGATTACCCCTTGATGAGGATAGTGAATCTGATTTGACCGATTCTCGTCTTGAAACATGGGCTTCTCAGCTTAAGGGTGAAATCCCTTCATTGGCGTAAGCTTTTCCGGAAATTACACCTCTAGTTTGTAACATTTGTTCTTTCGCAATATGTTTTTTTTACATAAGTAATTAAATCTGTAAAGAACATGTAAAAACAAAACTGATAAGCAATATGCTCAATTTGCTGTTTACTTAAATCAAGTGTTACAAACTTACGGAAAATCTGACGTCACCTATGACTGGTACGCAGGGAATTCTGGTGTTGTGGGCCGTTCAGGTAAATTCATAGCTGCTCATGCTGCTCATGCAGGCCTAATGATGTTCTGGGCAGGAGCTTTTGGATTATTTGAATTGGCTCGTTACGACGCCAGTATTCCAATGGGTGCACAGAAAGCAATTGTTTTGCCTCACCTAGCGGGTATAGGAATTGGTGGTATTGAAAATGGTGTTATTACAGAACCATATGGAATTGTTGTAATTTGCACATTACATCTAATCTTCTCAGCAGTATTGGGTGCAGGGGGATTATTACATTCCAATAAATTTGCAGGTGATCTTGGAGACTACCCAGAAAATAGTAAGCCACAAAAATTTGACTTCGAATGGGATGACCCAGATAAATTAACTTTTATTCTTGGCCATCATCTAATCTTTCTTGGGCTTGGAGCAATTATGTTCGTTGAATGGGCTCGTATTCATGGTATTTACGACCCAGCAATAGGATCTACAAGACAAGTTATTTACAATTTGGATATTGCCGCTATCTGGAATCATCAATTTGATTTTTTAAAAATAGATAGTCTTGAAGACGTTATGGGAGGGCATGCTTTCCTCGCTTTCTTAGAAATAATTGGAGGTGTTTTCCATATTTGTACTAAACAATTTGGAGAATATACAGAATTTAAAGGAAAAGGATTACTTGGCGCTGAGGCAATTTTGTCATACTCAGTTGTTGGTGTTTCTTATATGGCTTTTGTTGCTGCTTTTTGGTGTGCTTCAAATACAACCATATATCCAGTTGATCTATATGGAGAACCCTTAAAGCTACAATTTGAATTCGCTCCTTATTTTACTGATACAGTAGATTTAGGTTCAGGAGCCTATAGCTCAAGAGCTTGGCTTGCTAATACTCATTTTTATTTGGGTTTCTTTTTCTTACAAGGTCATCTTTGGCACGCACTAAGAGCAATGGGATTTGACTTTAAGAAAATTGGTCAAGCTTTTGACAATATTGAAAATACAAAAATTACTCAAAACTAGATTAATCAAATAAAAAACCTCTCCTCTAACAGGGAGGTTTTTTTTTGTAGAATTATTTCACATACACACAAATTAATGGATAATCTACAAAAAATTAATTGTAAGGAAATTTTTAAAAAGGCTTATGAAAATCGTTATACCTGGAAGAATGATTTTCATGGTTACCAAGGTAAATGTATTTTTTTTACTAATGATAATATTCATAAAGGTGACTTCGTATTAGGTAAAGACTTTAAACCAAATATTCAAAATATAGAAGATGAAAAAGTTGTTAAAAGTATTGCCTCTCAGTTATTTGAAGTGTGTATACATAGGGTAAAGAGAGAATTTGAATCAGTGCACTCAGAAAATAATTTTAATTTACTTAAAAATTCTGAAAGTGGGATTGAAATGAGCGTTTCAGGTAAGAATCAAGGTGATAAATATAGAGTTAAAAATGACTGTATTAATATGGTCTACAGAAAAATTCATGGTACTATAATAGAAATTTTTGTTGAAGAATTTTTAGATACAGGAACAGGTTCTCTTAGTAAAAAATATAGTAGTCAACAAATTGATCCAGATACATTTGAGACAAATTCTCAAAAATTGGAATATGAGGATGAATTTCTAAATATTGGTAAAGACGATTATTGGATATTAAATTCGAGGACAATAAAATACTTAAACCAAAATCAAGAAGAAGAAACACAAAAGTTTGTCTTCGAGGATCTATGCTTATTAAATTAGTTTTTTTATTCAACCAGCCTAAAACCTTTATCTAGTAGTTTCTGATATAGAAGTCTTGCTCTAAAAGCTAAAATTTGTTCTTCATTTTCATTGCTAATTACATGAAAATAATTATTATCTAATTTATTTTTGCTGAAGCATACATTTGCTTCTCCTAATCTTAAAGTCCAGTTCTCTGCTTTGGCTAAATGTTGATTAGGTCCAAGATCCCAAGGGCATTTTTCAGGATATTTTTCTCTTTTAGAACCCATATGAATATTTTTATCTATCCCATAGTAGTAAAAATTTAAAAGTATGGCTATGAAAATTAGCTGTTAACTTTTTCATAGAGTTGTTGTTTAATGCAATGCAATTGAAAATTTACTCTTTTGTCGCGATTAAACAATAAAAAGGGTCTTTATTTAAAAAATTAAAGATATTAAGTGTTGGTTCAGTGAACTTTTTGATAATTTTTGGCTCATTAAATCCGTTTGAGACTAATACTTTTCTTACATATTTGACCCTCTCTTCTTCGGTAGATGAAGTCCATATATTAGGAGCCTTATGCCAAAATGCTCTGTTTGAAAAAGCAATAATAATCTTGCCCTGACTACTCAAAATTCTTGTGATTTCTCTAGTTAAATTTTCTGGATATTGTAAATATTGCCATGCAGCCACCATTAAACAATAGTCAATACTTCCATTATCTAGAGGAATTTCTTGATTCAAATTGAAATTTTGTATCCAATAAGAATCAAAAATCTTGTTTTTTTCAAGTTCTTGTTTGTTTAATCCATGCCCAATAACTTTTTTAAATTTTTT
>CACBGC010000053.1 GCA_902538695.1 uncultured Synechococcaceae cyanobacterium
ACCAATAGTTTGAATCCAATCGATGCGGAACTTGTTGGGATAGGGTTATGTCTTGGAGAAGAAAATGATGATTTATTTTATATACCTCTTGGTCATCAAACAAAAAAGGAGACCTCCAATCAATTATCAATAGAAGATGTTTTCTCAAAACTAAGAACTTGGATAGAAGATCCAAAAAAAGAAAAGGCACTCCAAAATTCTAAATTTGACAGGCAAATATTTTTTAATCATGGACTTGATCTTAAAGGCGTAACCTTCGACACCTTATTAGCAGACTATCTTCTAAATAATCAGGAGAAGCATGGGTTAAGTGAAATTAGTTTTAGATTATTTGGATTTAAACCTCCTTCATTTAAGGAAACAGTTGGAAAAAATAAAGACTTTTCATTTGTTGATATTGATGAAGCTAGTATTTACTGCGGTTATGATGTATTTCTAACTTTTAAGATTGTCAATATTTTTAAAGAAAGATTTTCAACAGAAAAAAATGAATTAATCAAATTGTTCCAAGAAATCGAGCTGCCCTTAGAGCCGGTATTATCTCAAATGGAAATGAATGGAATAACCATTGACATCCCTTATTTAGATAAACTCTCAAAAGAACTAAAAAGTAACTTAGAAGATATTGAAAGTAAAGTTTATGAATTAGCAGAGGAGACTTTTAATCTCTCTTCACCAAAACAACTTGGTGAGATCTTGTTTGAAAAATTAAATTTGGATAAGAAAAAATCACGGAAAACAAAAACAGGATGGAGCACAGATGCAGTAGTTCTCGAAAGATTAGTCGACGAACATGAAATAATCCAACATTTAATAAAACACAGAACTCTTAGCAAATTACTTAGCACCTATATTGATGCTCTTCCAAATCTTAAAAACGAAAAGACAGGGAGAGTTCATACAAACTTTAATCAAGCTGCAACAGCGACTGGAAGACTAAGTAGTAGCAATCCTAATCTTCAAAATATCCCGGTTAGGACTGAATTTAGTAGGAGAATCAGAAAAGCATTCTTGCCTGAAAAAAATTGGAAACTTTTATCAGCTGATTATTCTCAGATCGAATTAAGAATACTTGCTCACTTAGCGGATGAAGAAATACTAATTAATGCGTTTCATAAAAATGATGACATTCATTCTTTAACTGCAAGATTAATTTTCGAGAAAGATGAAATATCATCCGAAGAGAGGAGAGTTGGGAAAACAATAAATTTCGGAGTTATCTATGGTATGGGTATAAAAAAGTTTGCTCGTTCAACAGGAGTAAGTACTCCAGAGGCAAAAGAATTCCTAATAAAATACAAAGAAAGATATTCAAAAATTTTCAAATTTCTTGAACTCCAAGAAAGGCTTGCCTTATCAAAAGGTTATGTAAAAACAATTTTTGGTCGAAAAAGAGAATTTAAGTTTGATAAAAATGGACTTGGAAGATTAATAGGGAAAGATCCTTACGAAATTGACCTGCAATCAGCAAGAAGGGCTGGCATGGAAGCACAGGCATTAAGAGCCGCAGCTAATGCACCAATTCAGGGTTCAAGTGCAGACATTATTAAAATTGCAATGGTTCAACTAAATAAAAAATTCATAGAAATGAATGTTCAAGCAAAAATGCTTTTACAAGTACATGATGAATTATTGTTTGAAGTTGAACCAGATTCTTTGGAAATTACAACGAAATTAGTAAAGAATACTATGGAAAATTGTGTAAAATTAAATGTGCCTCTTTTAGTTGATATTGGTATTGGAGACAATTGGATGGAGACAAAATAAACCTTATGAAATACTTATTTTAAGATGATCAAACTTTTTAATACTTTAACCAAAAAAGTTGAGGTTTTTAAGCCTATTGATGATGTAGTAAAAATTTATTGTTGTGGGGTAACTGTTTATGATTTATGTCATCTTGGTCATGCCAGAAGTTATATCGCTTGGGATGTATTGAGAAGATTTTTAATTTACAGTGATTTCAAAGTGAAGTATGTTCAAAATTTTACAGATATTGATGACAAGATCTTAAAAAGAGCGAAAGAAGAAAGCAGTTCAATGAAGGAAGTATCTGAAAAGAATATCATTGAATTTCATAAAGATATGGATTCTTTAGGGATAATGCGTCCGGATAGTATGCCAAGAGCAACGAATCATATATGCAATATCTGCTCCTTCATAACAATCCTTGAGGACAAAGGTTATGCATACTCTAGGGATGGAGACGTTTATTATTCTGTTTTTAAAAATAAAAATTATGGAAAGCTAAGTAATCAAAATTTACAGGAACAAAATATCAATCAGCAAGGAAGAATGGTTAATGAGGAAAATAGTAAAAAACTTAATCCGCAAGATTTTGCTCTATGGAAAAAAGCCAAAGATGATGAACCATTTTTTGATTCGCCATGGGGTAAAGGTAGGCCAGGATGGCATATTGAATGTTCGGCGATGGTTAAAGATGAATTAGGAGATACTATCGATATCCATTTAGGTGGTTCTGATTTGATTTTTCCACATCATGAGAATGAAATCGCCCAATCAGAAGCAGCCAATGGCAAAAAGCTAGCGAACTATTGGTTACACAATGGGATGGTCAATGTAAATGGACAAAAGATGAGTAAATCCCTTAAAAATTTTAAAACTATCAGAGAGCTAATTAAGTCAGGTATAAGCCCTATGACTTTGCGATATTTTGTTATGACTGTGAATTACAGAAAACCACTTGATTTTACTGAAGAAGCTTTAAGGAGTGCTTCAGAAGCTTGGAAAAATATTAATGTAGCCCTTTCTTTTATGGATCTTACAAAAGGTATTTTTAGATCTATTGATAAAGATGAATCTATCGAAGAAGAATATAAAGAGAAAATAAGTTTTGAATTATCTCAAAAAACGCTTAAATTTTCTGAGGCTCTTGGAAATGACCTCAATACAGCAGGTGCTATTGCAATTATTTACGATTTAGCGAAACCATTAAAAAACTTTTTAAACCAATTTCAAAGGGTTGATGGTTTTAAAATAGACCTACATCAAAAATTCTTTCTACTTGAAAATTTTAAAAATCTTACAAAGTTGACTGAGGTACTTGGTCTTAAAAAAGAAGTTTTAGTAAAAGAAAATAAAATAACAGAAGAAGAAATATCATCTCTTATTAATGAAAGATTGAGAGCAAAAATGGGAAAGAATTATGCGAAGGCCGATGAAATAAGAAATTTGTTAAAAGAAAAAGGTATTGAACTTATTGATCAATCAAAGGAAATAACAACATGGATAAGGGTTTAAATTTTAAGAAAAAAACCAATTTGAAATTTTTGTTTTTTAAATACACCTTTAAATGGGAAGATATTAGAAATATCAGAGAAAATTGAAATACATTACTGTGCTCGGTTCTACTGGTTCAATAGGGACTCAAACTCTCGAAATAGCTAGTGAGCAGC
>CACBGC010000054.1 GCA_902538695.1 uncultured Synechococcaceae cyanobacterium
CATCCCCAGCTAATTGCTGCCTTTCCTTTAATACTCGAGCATCTACTATCCCATTTCGTGAGTTATCAAGCAGTTCAACACCAGCTTTCACAGGATCACCCTTTTGAATAGAATTAGGTGTTAACTCAACTACATCTCCATTTTCAATAATTAAGATATTGTCCTTTGGAACCCCCATAGTTTGTGCACTCTTTCCATGACAAACAAGCATTCTATGTTCTCCATGAACAGGAACAAAAAACTTAGGTTTTGCGAGTGCCAACATTAACTTTTGATCTTCTTGAAAACCATGACCAGAAACATGAATATTCTCACCCTTTCCATAAACAACCTTTGCTCCGAGTTTCATTAATCTATCTATTGTATTAACAACAGAAATAGTATTACCAGGAATTGGGCTGGCTGAAAATATTACAGTATCAGTAGTCTTAAGACGAACATGCTGATGTTCACCACGAGAGATTCTGCTTAACGCTGCTAGGGGTTCTCCTTGACTACCCGTCATTAATAATAAGGTCTCCCTATCTGGCAAATCTCTAATTTGCTTGATAGGAACAAACAAATCATCTGGGCATTTCATATAACCAATATCTCTTGCCTTAGCAATAACATTTATCATAGATCTACCTAACAAACCGACCTTTCTTCCATGTTTCATGGCCAATTCTAAGATCATTGTCACTCTATGCACAGAACTAGCAAAAGTGGTAAGGATAACTCGTTCTTTTGCCTCTGCAATATGTTTTTCTAAAGAGGGATAGATAGTCTTCTCAGAAGGACAAAAACCTGGAACTTCGGCATTAGTAGAATCACTGAACATGCATAAAACACCTTTCTCTCCGTAATGCACCATTCTTTCAATATCAAATTGTTCTCCATCTACTGGCATATGATCAAACTTAAAATCTCCCGTAAAAATAATTGTACCAACGGGTGTTGTCACTGCTAAAGAAAAGCTATCGCAAATAGAATGGGTATTTCGAATAAATTCAACAGAAAAATGTTGTCCTACTTTTACAACATCTCTTGGATTTACTGTCTGTATAGTTGTTCTATCAGATACCCCTGCTTCCTCCATTTTTCCTCTAAGCATTGACATTGCAAGTCTTGGGCCATAAATAATGGGAATATTAAAATGCTTTAGATGATGAGAAATACCTCCAATGTGATCTTCATGCCCGTGAGTGACAATCATTCCTTTTATTCTTCTTTGATTTTCTTTTAAAAAAGTTGTATCAGGCATAACAACGTTTACACCATGCATACCATCAGATGGGAAAGCTAGGCCAGCATCAACAAGCATTAATTCATCACCATATTCAAAAACACAAGTGTTTTTTCCTATTTCATGTAATCCTCCCAGAGGTATTACTCGTAGAGCTGGAGTACTACTTTTAGATCTAGATGAATCATGAGTAGATCTATTTACAGGTGAATTTGTACTTGATTGCATAATTTTGAAATTTATGAAGGCCTGCTTGTAATCAAATAAGGTTTATTTAAATTTAATTATCAAGTTAAATATAATCCCTATTATAGGGAATTCAGGATAAAAGATAGTTGCTTTTTCATGTCATTGTTTAAAGGTGACAAAGGACTTCTAGGATTACCTACATCCCATCCCGATAATTCCAAAGCAGCTTTAATTGGGATTGGATTAGTAGTCATAAAGAGTGCTTTGAAAAGAGGCTGAAGTTTTTCATGAATAGAAAGAGCATTGGAAACCTTTCCACTTTGAAAAGAATGAATCATCTCTTTCAATTGCAATCCAACTAGATGACTTGCAACACTTACTACTCCTACAGCACCTACAGATAACATTGGAAGCAACAATGAATCGTCACCACTATATACAGAGAGTTCGGAGCCACAAAGAGCTCTTAGTTCTGTTACTTCTTCTATTCTACCGCTTGCAGCTTTAATACTGAGAATATTTGAGAAATCCATAAGTTTCTTCACAGTATCAGGTAATAAATTGCATCCAGTCCTGCCAGGAATGTTGTAAAGCATAAGAGGCAAATCCTTTGCAGATTTAGCAATAGAACTGAAATGTTTATAAAGACCTTCTTGAGGCGGCTTATTATAATAAGGAACAACGACCAAAGCGCCGTCGGCACCAGAGTCGTAAGCTTTTTTTGTAGCTTCCACAGCTTCGCTTGTACAATTGCTACCAGTGCCAACTATTACTTTACATCTTGCATCCAAAGATCCTTTTACCGCAATAAATAAATCATGCTGTTCCGCCCATGAAAGCGTCGGAGATTCTCCAGTAGTCCCGCACAACACAATTCCATCGGAACCGTTCTCAAAAAGATAATTTGAAAGTTTTATAGCTAGTTCATAATCTACATCTCCATTCTCAGTGAATGGAGTAACCATTGCAGTCAATATTCTTCCAAATAGTGGATTATTACACTCAGTTTTGTCTGTAATCATTTTTTTGGAATTAATAACTCAGCTATTTGAACAGCATTCAGAGCTGCTCCTTTTCTTATTTGATCTCCACATAACCATAATTCTAATCCATGAGGATGACTTATATCAGTTCTTAGCCTGCCAACAGCAACATTATCCCTTCCCATAACGTCATTTGGCATAGGAAATCTATTATTTTTGTAATCCTCAATAATTTCAATTCCAGGAAATTTTTTTAATTCTTCAAGAGCATCTTTAGGCTCAACTACATCAGCAAATTCAATATTGATCGATTCAGAATGTGCTCTTAGAACTGGGACTCGAACACATGTAGCAGAGAGCTTTAAATCAGCAATATTTAATATTTTCCTTGTCTCATTAACCATTTTCATCTCTTCTTCGCAGTAATTATTTGAAAGCATAGGGGAATTATGTAAAAACAAATTAAAAGCAAGGGAGTGTGGCAAAACTTCACTTTTTTGAGGATTTCCTTGAAGATATTGTTCAGTTAAAAGTTTTAGTTCCTCCATCGCCAGTTGACCTGCACCACTAACAGATTGATATGTTGAGACAATAACTCTTTGAATAGTCGAAAGTTTGTTTAATGGAGCTAAAACTAATGTCAACAAAATGGTAGTGCAGTTTGGATTTGCTATTACCCCATCATGATCAAGTACGTCACTAGCATTAACTTCAGGGACTATAAGAGGAACGTTCTTATCTAATCTGAAAGCACTTGAATTATCTATCAGTAAAGCATTTTGATCAATAATGGTAGACAACCACTTTTTTGAAATACTTCCGCCAGCTGAAGCCAAAACTAAATCAAGATTCTTAAATTCTTCCTTAGTTGTTTTTTTTGTAACTAATTCTTCATCTTTCCAAATAATTTTTTTTCCTTCTGACCGCTCTGATGAAAGCAAGACCAATTCTGATATTGGGAAATCACGTTGTTCAAGA
>CACBGC010000055.1 GCA_902538695.1 uncultured Synechococcaceae cyanobacterium
TAAAAATACCAGAAATAAAAAAAAATGAGCCTTTTACGATTTCAGGATTGGGTCTTGATGGATTAAAAGAGCCCAAAGAGATTCTAAATTGCGGGAATTCGGGAACCACCATGAGATTATTAATGGGGTTACTTGCCGGTCAAGAAGGCAAGAATTTTATCTTAACAGGTGATATTTCTCTCAATGAAAGGCCAATGGGGAGAGTGGGTAAACCATTATCGTTGATGGGCGGCAAAATTTTTGGTAGAGAAAAAGGAAACAAAGCTCCAATCTCGATTAATGGAAATAAACTAAAAGGATGTGTTATTGGAACCCCTGTAGCGAGCGCTCAAGTGAAATCCGCCATCTTATTAGCAGGCCTCAAAGCTTCTGGAACCACTTCTGTTATTGAACCAGTATCTTCAAGAGATCATACTGAAAGAATGTTAAAAGCATTTGGAGCAGAAATCAGTATCAGAGGGGAATTAGGAAGAAATGTAGTTATCAAGTCAGGGGGTAACTTAATTGGCCAGAGAATATTGATTCCTGGGGACATAAGCTCTGCTTCTTTTTGGATGATTGCTGCATCTATTGTTCCAAATTCAGAGGTTTTAATTCAGAATGTCGGATTAAATCCCACTAGGACAGGGATTTTAAATGTAATGGATTCAATGGGATGCAATTATGAGATTTTAGATAAAGCGACTATTGCAGGTGAACCTATTGGATCTATTAAAGTAAAGACTTCAAATAATTTAAGATCATTCACTATTGAAGGAGATATTCTCCCAAAACTTATAGATGAAATTCCTATCCTTACTGTGGCTGCCTGTTTTTGTAATGGAGTTTCTGAAATTAAAGATGCACAAGAATTAAGAGTTAAGGAGACAGATAGATTAAAAGTCATGGCAAGACAGTTACAAAAATTCGGTGCAGAAATAACCGAAAAAGAGGATGGGTTAATTATTAATGGGCAATCAAAATTTCATTCTGCGGAGGTAGACAGTGAGACAGATCATCGAGTAGCGATGAGTCTTGCTATTGCTTCACTTCTTGCCAAAGGTACCTCAAAAATTATTAGGGCAGATGCAGCTAGCGTCTCGTATCCCACTTTTTGGGAAGAGCTGGCCAAACTAACTAATTAACTAAATTAAAAAGTTTTTGTCTGAATTAATAGAAGTTTTAACTAAAGATGGTAGTTACTCTTTAAGAAGTACGTTTTTTCAAGAGAACTTCCATAGTTCATTGGGCGCATTGGAGGAAACAAAGTTAAAGTTTACAGCTACTTCTAATTTACAAAGATTTAAGGCCAAATCTCTAAACGTTTTGGATATATGTTTTGGTTTAGGATACAATTCCGCTTCTTTATTTGATGAATTAATTAAACAAGAATCGTATTTAAATTTATATGCGTTGGAAATTGATAAAAAGCCTCTTGAATATTCGATTAGGAATGAATCTTTCCTTAAATTATGGGCTCCAAAAGTCAAAACAATATTTGAATCGTTGTATCGTAAAGATTACTTTGAGGATCAATTTTTTAAATGCAGTGTTTTATGGGGTGATGCTAGAGAAAAAATCAAAATTATTCCTTCATCTATTAAATTCGATCTGATTTATTTAGATGGTTTTTCGCCTCAAAAATGCCCACAAGTATGGACAATTGAATTTTTATCTAAAGTCACAGAAAAACTTAATTCTCAAGGTTATTTAATAACTTATTCTTCTTCAGCTGCAGTAAGAAAAACCTTAAGAAATCTTGGATTAGAAATTTTTACTATAAAGCCAAGTTTTAAAAGTAGAACTTTTTGGAGTCAGGGAACTGTTGCAATATCAAAATTTGATAATAATAAATTGAAAACTAATTTCAATTTTGAAAAGTTATCTTTAATGGAAGAGGAACATCTCCTGACCAAAGCTAGTATTCCATATAGAGATAAAGATTTAAACTCAAGTAAAGAAGATATAATCAAAAGAAGATTAGATGAGCAATTGTTCTCAAATCTATTATCTTCAAAAAAATGGAGAGAGAAGTGGAAAATGACGAAGTTATCCGTTAAGAGTTAGATTTAAATAAGTATTTCAAATAAACATGTTAAGTGTTGCGATATTAGCGGCAGGCAAAGGCACTAGAATGGAAAGCTCAATGCCTAAAGTTTTACATAAAATTTCTGGCAAAAGTCTCCTACAAAGAGTAATTGATTCATGTTTCGAATTAAAACCTGATCAAATTTTCGTAATTACTGGACATAAATCAGAAGAAGTACAAAATTCGATCCCAAAAGATAAAAAAATCCATGTTGTTATCCAAGAACCTCAATCAGGAACAGGTCATGCTATACAGGTCCTGTGTAGAGAAGTAAAAAAACATGAAGGGGACCTTTTGGTACTTAACGGCGATGTGCCACTCATTAGACCAAATACTTTAAAAAGACTTCTATATTTACACGGTTCAAAAAAAGCAGATGTTTCTTTAATTACTACAAAGAAAACAAATCCCCATGGATATGGCAGAGTTTTTTTGAAGGGAGATTTTATAGAGAGAATTGTTGAAGAAAAAGATTGCGATGATTTAGAAAGAAAAAATCCATTAATAAATGCGGGTGTTTACTGTTTTAACTGGGGTAACTTGTCAGCAATAATTAATACCTTGCAAAGAAATAATAAGCAAAAAGAGATTTACCTAACAGATACAGTATCTTTACTAGAAAATTCCTTAAGCCTCGAGGTAGAGGATAATGGCGAGCTTCAAGGAATTAATAATAGAGTACAACTATCAGAATGCGAGGATAGTATTCAGAATTCAATCAAAGAAAAGCATATGCTTAATGGTGTAACTTTTATAAATAAAGCAAGTTGTTCAATTAGTGAAGAAGCTGAAATTGATAAGGATGTAATCATAGAGGCAAATACACATATAAGAGGAAATACAAAAATAAAAAGTCATTGTATTATTGGACCAAATTCATTTATTGAAAATTCGAAAGTAGGACTAAATTGTGAAATTTCAAACTCTACTATTTATGATTCTCAGATAATGAATTATGTAAAAATTGGCCCTTATAGTCATATAAGACCTAATTCCAAAATATCTTCTTTTAGCAAAATAGGTAATTTTGTTGAAATCAAAAATAGTCATTTAGAGGAAGAATCTAAAGTAAACCATTTGAGTTATATTGGCGATTCTATTATTGGAAGATCTACAAATATTGGAGCAGGTACTATTACTGCAAATTTTGATGGTCAGAAGAAACATAAAACAAAAATTGGTAAAAATTCCAGTATTGGTGCAAATACAGTTTTGGTGGCGCCAATAAATCTCGGGGATTCAGTTACAACAGGAGCTGGT
>CACBGC010000056.1 GCA_902538695.1 uncultured Synechococcaceae cyanobacterium
ATTTGTTTTGTTTTATCATCTGAAATTGACTTATCTATTTTTAATTCCTTTTCAGGATTATTGTTGGAAATTTCTGTATTGGTCATTTAAATAATTTTGATGATTAGGCAAAGTCTGAATTTTAAGAATTTTTAATTTCCAGGGAGTCAACTTTTTTTATGAGCTCATCTTTTAATTGCTTTGGATTAAATAAAATTGGTAATAAATGAGGACTTGACTTTTCTCTAAAATAAAAAATACCTGGGATTATAGGGAAAAAGAATTTCCATGATATCCAGTTCTTGAATGGAAAAGTTCTAATCTCTTTCCCTAATTGTAAAACGATAAAATCATCATTTGTTATTTTTATTCTTAAGGTGAATGACTGAAGTAATAAAAAAAAGCTAAAAGAAGAAAAAATTATTGTTGGTAAAGAACCAATATTCAAAAACAAAAGCATAAAACTTAAAACTATTAGAATGATTGGTAACTGAAATGAAGGAGATATTATTACTGGCTCCTCTTTTTTTGATTTAGTATTAAACATAGGATCATCCAAATAAAATTTGCGTTAGTAATACATCCATTAAAGATACAGTAACGAGAGTCATTACAACTGCACCTGTTGTACTTGTTCCAACTTCTTTTGGACCTCCTTTGGTTGTAAGTCCATATCCACAAGCAATGATTGAAATAAGTAATCCGAACACTACAGATTTTATTAACATTGCAGTTAAGTCTGCACTGGTTAAACTCACATTGCCTGATCTTACAGATGTCCAAAAAACTATTGGAGGAACTTTATAAAAAATTGTGCTCCAAATTTGTCCACTCCATAAAGCTACAGATAAAAACAAAAGACACTGTATTGGAGACATTATTACCATCGATAGTAACCTTGGGACTACCAAATACTGGACTGGTTCGGTCCTTAACATGGTTATTGCCTCAATTTGTTCTGTGACTTTCATAGTACCCAGTTGAGCAGCATAGGCAGTAGCAACCTTTCCAGTCATTAAAGTAGCAGTTAGAAGAGGAGCCATTTCTCTTGCCATGCCTACTGCTAACAAACCTCCAATTTCACTTGAAACCCCCATACTTGTAAGTTGTGATGCAACTTGAATATTAAAAACTGTACCTGCGGCAATTCCCGTAATTAATACAATTAACAAACTGCCAGGACCTGACTCCATAAGTTGCTCAAAAAGATCATTTTTGGAAATTTTACCCTTAAAGATAAAATTAATTGCTTGCCCGCCAATGACTAGGCTGCTTAGAAGTCTTTTGAAAAAATCAAGGTAATACATATCTTTATATTAGTTTGTAATTAATTTTCGATCCCATTTTCTCATGATTAAAAGACCAATGATTACCAATATTGAGGGTATAAAACCAATACATAATCTAATAGTTAATTGTGCTGAGTAGCATTGTTCAATAATATTAAGGCCATTTTTATCAACAAAGCATGATTGGTAACCTGATAAATACAATAAAAATCCTAATAATTGAACACTAAACGCGATACCAATCTTCTGAATAAGTACCATCCAAGCAGTATATAATCCTGCTGGTTTCTCTGGGTCTTCGTCTATTGCATCAGGAAGTAGTGACCAAGGGATAAGAAAAGCGGTTGAAGCTCCAATGCCAATAAGACAGATTATGAAAATTAAAAGAATGAACAGAAATATGTTGCTGGCATTTAGGAATAAAATATCTCCAGCTCCTGAAATTTTTGATAATGAAGGTAAAAATAAAGCTGCTGTACATGAAATAATCCACATAATCGCTCCATAGTTTAACGCTGAAATCCTGTTCAATTTATTTGATACTCTGGTCCATATTTGTAAACCCACTAAAGCGCTAATTTGGAAAGGTATCGGGATCCACTTCGCAATATAAGTTGGTACGTTCAGTACATCCTCGACATAGATTAACGCTACTGTTTGCATTAATTGTAAGGCACACCAGAGAAGAATATAGAGCGTAATAACTTTTAGAAATTTTTTATTTCTGAAGATCCTTTTGAATTGAAGTGTTATAGCTTCAACTTTTCCTGAAGGCCTTCTTGCTTTTTTTGCGAATGGAGCTAATCCCCAACAAGAAATTAATGTTGCAGCAACTGCAATACATCCGCTTATTTTACCCATTAAAAAATATTCATTATTTGCTGATCCTTCGGAACCTAATACAACGCCAGCAATTATTAAACCAGTTAGTCCTGCGATTATTGAGCCGGTAAATCTAGATGCGTTTAGTCTTGTTCTTATTGCTGTTTTTTCAGAAATTTCAGTAGAAAGAGCTGCGAAAGGAAGATTAATACTTGTATAAGCAGTCATTACGATTATAGAAACTATGGCATAGTAAATAGTCTTGGTTAGCACTGAACCAGTGGGTGTCCACCATATCGCAGCTAAAGAGAAACCAAGGGGAACAGCTGCTACTACCATCCAAGGGATTCTAGGCCCCCATCTTGATTTAGTACGATCACTTAACCATCCAATTAACGGATCATTAACTGCATCCCATATCTTTATTAACATTAATAATGATCCTGCAATTATTACTGGTAAACCAGCAGAAATAAAGAATTTGAAAAGAAAAAAACCAAATTGTGTCGCGACTAAACCTGTGCCTGCATCTCCTAGCCCATAAGAGAACATTAATCTTGTTGTTGATCTAGAAATATTTTTTTTCGAGTGTGAATTTTCCAATCTTTTTACTTTGTTTATTGTTTGATAATGTATTATTGCAATGGTAATTCTATTACTTAATGCGGGCGTGGTTTAGTGGTAAAACCTCAGCCTTCCAAGCTGAAGATGCGGGTTCGATTCCCGCCGCCCGCTTTTAGAATAAATTATTTTTTGCCCCAAATACTTCTTCTGAAATGATTAGTAAAGAGCTTCTACTCTTTATTGAAACAGATTTTTCATTAATGGTTAAGGGTTCAAAAATCTCAGACATGCTAGTGTCGATAACTTTTAACCAATTATATTTACATTTCGGCAAGGGGAAATCGATACTTTTTGAATATGCATTTAAACCTATCCAAACCAGAGGATTAGTATTGTCTTGGTTAATGCTAAAGGCAACTGTGTGAGACCAACTACTCCAATCGGGGCTATCTAACTTTGTTCCATGCCAATGATATGTTGGAATATTTTTATTGGTTTGATTATTAGGGAAGAATGATGGATTGAAAATGTTTATTAGTTTTTTTCGGATTTTTATAACATATTTAAAATATTCTAATAATTCCAAATCTTGTTGACCTTGTTCCCAATTCATCCA
>CACBGC010000057.1 GCA_902538695.1 uncultured Synechococcaceae cyanobacterium
ATCGATTATTAAAAAGAACATAAATTTGATGCTTTTACTGTTGATTTAAATTATATAAATGGCAAATTTAATTCAGTAACTAAGAGGAAAATAAATATGTTTACAAAGAAAAATAAACAAATTAAAACCTCACCCAATAAATCAAATTTAGATCAAGTTTTATGGTTTATAGAAAATTATTTGCCCCAAAAGAAAGATCGAGGTGTTAAAAAAAAATTGTATATGGATAATCTAGAAGTAGAGACTATTAAGATATTTTCTAAATTAGCCTCTACACGTTCTAAAACATTATTTCCAACTACAAAAAATACGACAATCTCTTTTACCTTTGGTAATTGGGCCTTGCCTTACCTGAAATTGCTTAAGAAAATAGGAATAGCTAAGTAAGAAAATTGTGATCGGCTAAAACTAGATTTATCCCGCAAATAAAAATAAATAAAGATTAAAAAGTCTCTGAAAGTTCTTTTCGAAATTTAAGGAGGAATACTTACTTTACAAAAAAAATACAATTGCTAAGTTTAAGATAAGAGATCTATTGATTAATGTTTCTAAATTATCTGCCTAGTGAAATGGTTGAAGTTGTTGGTTTGACAATGATTTTTTCATTTCTAGTTGGAACTATCTTAATTTTGTTATTTACATCAGATCAGGCAAATACAAAGAATCTATATTTAAAGAAAGCTAAATAAATTTTAAATAATTTGTTTATCTACAAAGGACCTCTGTTTTTAATAAAGTTAACTCGCAGGTGAAGAACATAATTTTTAATATTGATATATAAACAAATTTAAGATTATGGGTGAAGCTAAAAGAAGAGAAGAATTAGGATTGCCACCTAGACAAAAAAATGAATTAAATAAATCTGATAGATACCTTTCATGGCTTCCAATTACTAAATCAAGAATTAAGAAATACCCTTATATGGGTGTAGCAACAATGGCACTAGGAGCGATAATTTTCTTAGTAAGTGGGGGCGCAAACAGTATTAATTAGTTAGATTTTGGTTTGGATTAGAATATATTTAAGATTTTTTTTGTAATAGTTTAACGCCAGATATTATTGAGATTATTGATGCTATACCAAGAAATATCGAGTAAAAAGGTTGCAAATCAATAATGCCAAAATTACCCGTATGCCATTTTATTAACCAAAAAGCATCTACTCCTAATGGTTGAAGAATACTATAAATAGTTCCAGATACAATAGTAATTAGCAAGGGGATTGCTGATATTGCGGTTATTTTTCTGTGAATTTTTCTTTGATTTGTTTTTAATTTTTCCATCTATTTCCTCAAATAGATATGTAATTCTTTTTCGTTTTTGCATGGCATCCATTTATCTTGATTCTTATGTATTCCTTCGCAACCAAGTTCTAAAGCTCTATTTTTGGCGTCCTTTTCAGAAAGAAATGTACCCCTCATATGTGCATGCGAATAACTATTTAAATTTAGAGATAAGGAAAATAAAAAAATAAAAAATTTAAAATTTCTAAGAAAAATTTCCATTATTTCAAATAAGTATTTGTATTAAGGAGAGATTTTATCAAATATTTTTGTTTTGCCAGTTTTACTAAATGAAAATACTTTGTAGTTCTCATAATCATGAGAGTGTGATTCGTGAGAATGCATTCCCATCCCTGGAGAACCAAGTGGCATGCCCGGAACTGCTATCCCATTAATATTTGGTTTTTCTCTAAAAAGTTTGTTGATTGATTCAATCGGGACATGTCCTTCAATCGTATAGGTAGCTATTTGAGCAGAGTGACATGATCTCAGATTACTGAAACATCTTCAACTATATTATCAACTACTTCTAATCCATTGTCTCTTAAATGATTGATCCATTTTTTGCAACAACCACATGATGCAGATCTGTAAGAAACAACTTTTGGGACATCTATATTTTCTTGCGTTGCTGCACTAATACTATGAACGATAATTGTATTTGCAAAAAGCATTCCAGAAGAAATTAAATAATTTAGAAATCTGGTTTTAATAAATACCTTATTAATTGCCATACAAATTAAGAGGACTAAATTAAGGATAAATCAACAATAAATGAAAATTTATAAAAGTGCTATTTAATCAAAATCGAGATACTCATAATTGCCATTAAAAGATTTTCAATAAAACTAATAATTCCCAAAGGAGTTTTTGCATATCCACCGATACATGCACAACTTAATTTTAATTTATCCAAATAAACGGCCTTGAATACTGAAATCATTCCAGAAATTCCTAAAAGTAGAGCAATAAAAATAATTAGAGAAGGTGGAGAAGAATTTAGAAAACTTATCCCAATTATTAATTCAAAAAAAGGATAAATATATATCCAGCTATCAAATTGAGAGGATATTAAATCATATTTCTTATAACTTGTTCCAAAAGCTTCAATATCCATAAGCTTAAGCATCGCTAAAAGACAAATTGATATCCCCATAAAAATTTGGAAGCTTTTAAGCAATGTAATGGTGATCAGAAATGAAGTACCAAAGACTGCAATTAAGGGGGTAAATGACTTAATCTTCATTTTTAACTTTTAAGGATAGAGTCACAAATACTAGATGGATTTGCTTGTTTAACTATTTTTAGTCTTTTGATAAGTTTGTCTCGATCTATTTGATGTTTTAAATATTTAATACATAAATTTTTTTCCTTATATACAAGTGCTATTGGAGCAATCTTAAAAGCAATAGCAAAAGTACCAATAACTAAAAGAATGTTTGTAGCTAGTCGAATATTTGGTCGAAAATTTGATCTCATTCGTATTCTTTATTTCTGTCAATAACTTCTCTTAAATATATATCTTTTAGCTCGTCATTGTATCCATTTTCTTTTGCAAATTTCTCTAATTCCTTCAACTCTTTTTCTGTCATTAAGCAGATTTGTATATATTGTTTTTCATATCTTCAATTTGGTTTATTAATTCATCTAACCATTCTGTATTATTTTCGGATCTTTTCTGCCAATATGTAATTTTAGGTTGATTAATTTCTAGTGTCTCATAATCTCCACTCATTAATTTACCCTAAATTTATACTCTGCATAATTTATCTAGAGAGATTATGCTCATCAATAGGTTCTATTACTTATTAGATATTTATCATGAGTAACAATTCGCTTTTTTAATATTATAAATGTCAAGGAAGTTATCTCTAAAAAATATGGCAACTAATGAAGAACTAGAAAAAAGAATTGAGATTTTAGAAAAAGAAGTACAACATCTAAA
>CACBGC010000058.1 GCA_902538695.1 uncultured Synechococcaceae cyanobacterium
CCTAAGTTGGAATATATGGAGACAACCAGTTGGTTTTATAGTTTTTTGGATTTGTGCTCTTGCAGAATGTGAGAGACTTCCATTTGACTTGCCCGAAGCTGAAGAAGAATTAGTTGCGGGATATCAAACTGAATATGCAGGGATGAAATTCGCATTGTTCTACCTGGGTAGTTACATTAATTTAATACTTTCCGCTTTATTAGTATCAATACTTTATTTAGGAGGATGGGGTTTTCCTATTCCGGTTGAATTAATAGCTAAGTTTCTTAATTTACCTATTAATGCACCCTTTATTCAGGTTTTCACTGCATCAATAGGAATTGTAATGACTGTACTGAAAGCATATCTTTTAGTTTTTATTGCAATATTATTACGTTGGACAACTCCTAGAGTAAGAATAGATCAACTCTTAGATCTGGGATGGAAGTTTCTTCTGCCAATTTCTCTTGCTAATCTTTTGATAACAGCAGGATTAAAACTTGCTTTTCCGCAATTCTTTGGTGGTTAAATTTAAGTAAAAATACTTAAATCCAAAATTATTCCACTAAAATAAAATAACTAAGTAAATTCTTCGAAATGAACAATTTCCTGCAACAAATAAATAGCTATATCAAAGAAGCATTTAATGCTGGCAAATATTTATACAATGGTATATCGGTAACTTTTGATCATCTTCGAAGAAGACCTGTTACAGTTCAATATCCATATGAAAAATTAATACCTTCTGAAAGATATAGAGGAAGGATACATTATGAATTTGATAAATGTATTGCTTGTGAAGTTTGTGTGAGAGTATGTCCCATAAACCTCCCAGTAGTTGATTGGGTAATGAATAAAGAAACCAAAAAAAAAGAACTTAGAAATTATTCAATAGATTTTGGAGTTTGTATTTTTTGCGGAAATTGTGTTGAATATTGCCCAACTAATTGTCTGTCAATGACCGAAGAATATGAATTAGCTACTTTTGACAGACACAATTTAAATTTTGATAATGTCGCACTTGGCAGACTACCCACAAATGTTACAACAGATCCTTCAGTTAAACCTCTAAGAGAACTTGCCTATCTTCCTAAAGGTGTCATGGACCCTCATGAAATCCCTGCTTCAGATGCAAGAGTTGGTAAATTACCTGAAGAAGTTTATGATTGGATGAGGCCTGAATCCAATGAAAATAAAGATAAAGTTTCTAATCCAACTAATTAATTTCCATAATTTATGTCCATTGCCATAACAACACAATTTATTTGTTTTACAGTTTTATCTTTAGTTGTCATTATTGGAGCACTTGGTGTTGTGTTGCTCGAAAGTATTGTTTATTCAGCCTTTCTGCTTGGTGGAGTTTTCATGAGTGTTGCAGGATTATATCTTCTATTAAATGCAAGTTTTGTTGCTGCAGCTCAAGTTTTAGTTTATGTGGGCGCAGTGAATGTATTAATAATTTTTGCGATAATGCTAGTCAATAAAAAAGAAGATTTAAAGCCTATTAATGACATTAAATCGAGAAGAGTCATATCAACATTGATATGTTTAACCCTTCTAAGCCTCTTAGTAAGAGTTGACTTGACCAATGTATGGAGCCTTTCAAGTCCTCAAAACTCTATTGGAGAAGAATCAACTATTAGAATTGGTGAACATCTTTTTAGTGATTATTTACTCCCATTTGAAGTAGCTTCAGTCTTACTTTTAATGGCAATGATTGGGGCTATTGTTTTAGCTAGAAGAGATGTAATGAGCAAAGATATTTCGACAGGACTACCTGTTGATCAAGAGTTAATTGAAAAATCATCAGAACCATTACTTACAAATAAAAATTAACCTTTTGAATTACTTATTATGAATTTAGAATCAATTCCTCTTCAAGCTTTTTTAATAGTTTCTTCAGCACTATTTTGCATTGGTATTTGGGGATTATTAAATAGCAGAAATGCAGTCAGAGTTCTTATGAGCATTGAATTAATGCTCAATGCGGTAAATATAAACTTGATGGCGTTTTCTTCATATATTGATAATAATTTAATTCAAGGACAAGTTTTTACAATTTTTGTGATTACTGTTGCTGCCGCAGAAGCAGCGGTTGGATTAGCTATATTATTATCTCTTTATAGGAATAGGGTGACTGTAGATATGGAAAGTTTTAATTTATTAAAATGGTAAAAGCATTAAATGAAACTTTCATTAGTGCTCATTGTATATCGTTCAGATAGTTATGTAGCTCAAGAGGCTTCAAAATTCTGTGAAGAAGTTCTTAAAGCAAAAAATATCAAATCAAACAGGATTGAAAGTGATTTTCATAAAGATGAAATTGAAAAATATTTTTCTAATTCAGAATCACAACCAAATATTGGCATAGTTCTTGGTGGAGATGGAACCTTCCTGAAATGTGCAAATGCATTAGCTGATTATGATATTCCTTTATTGAGTATTAATATTGGAGGTAATTTGGGGTTTCTTACTCAAGAGAAAGAATTTTTATTTGACAAATCTTTTATTGAAATCCTTGAAAACGAAGAATATTTAATTGACTTTCGTAATAGATTAAATTGCAATGTTTGTATTGAAGGGACAAGTTCTGAGAAAAAAATCATAAAAAGCTATAACGCCTTAAATGATTTTTATTTTAAATCCGTTGAAGAAGATATTTCTCCTACCAACCAAATACAAATTGAAATAGATAATGAGAAGGTAAATGAATATAAAGGTGATGGATTGATTGTATCTACAACTACGGGTTCAACAGCCTACTCAATGGCTGCAGGAGGTCCAATAGTACATCCTAGTATCGATGGAATGATAATTAACCCTATATGCCCAATGAGTTTGGCTTGTAGACCAATAGTCATACCTAATACAAGTAAGGTAATCATTAAGCCGGTAAAAAAAAGTAAAGGGGAAATTAAATTATGGACTGACGGTTCAAAATGTATGACCATTAAGGAAAATTATTATTGTGAGATCAAGAAAGGGAAGTCACCCTGCAAAATAATAAAGTTTAAAAAAAGCACAAGTTACTATAACACCTTAATAAAAAAACTAGATTGGAAAGGCGATTTATCTCCAAAAAATCACAAAAATTAAATGACCTTAGAGATA
>CACBGC010000059.1 GCA_902538695.1 uncultured Synechococcaceae cyanobacterium
TGTAATATCCATTATCTGTGGAACACCTTTTTGCATTATTCCTTTTTATACACAAGATCTCTATTTTACTGCAAAAAATTTAATATGAAAAATCAAAAAAAACTTATTATCCTTACTGGACCCAGCGGGGTAGGTAAAGGAACAGTTGTTAAAGAAATATTATATAAAGAAAAAAATTTTTGGCTTTCAATATCTGCAACTACTAGAGAACCTAGAGAGGGAGAGAAGGACGGAGAAAATTATTATTTCTTAAACCAAGAAAAGTTTAAAGAAATGATTGAACAAAATCTTTTCCTTGAATGGGCTCAATTTGCTGGAAACTACTATGGAACGCCTTTGTCGTCTGTTAATGAGAAAATAAAAAAGGGGTTTACAGTACTACTTGAAATTGAAGTAGAGGGTGCAAGGCAAATAAAAAATAAGTTTCCTAATTCACAGTCAATATTTTTACTTCCTCCGGATAAAGAAGAGTTGGAGAGAAGAATAAGAAATAGAGGTACAGAAAAAGAAGAGGCAATTCAAAAAAGACTCTCAAGGGCTAATTATGAGATTTCAGTATCAAATGAATTTGATTTTGCATTAACAAATCACAATGTTGATGAAACAGCAAAAAAAATAATCAAATTAATAAAAACTTGATTATTTTCTATTTATCAACTCATTGGATGGAATAATAAATCTGGGAAAAACCTATTAAATTCAATAATTATTCCAGCTGTAAGGCTTAGCCAAATTGCTGCTACAACGGGAGCAGATCTGACAAATTTTGTGTTTAGAATTTTGAACATTTTTTTACGAAAGTTTTTTAAGGATGTTTAGCGAGGACCATTAAGTGTAATGTTGTTATCTTTCTCTCTTAAATCTCCATTTCTACCTTGTTTATTAGCAAGAAGAGGCCATTGGGCTCCTTTTACAAGACATTTTCTGGCCAAGTCTAGATCAATAATGATCTCAAGATCCGCTGGATTCTTAGTCTTTTTTGATTCAATGAGATACTCTCTTCCTGACCAACCTATAATTCCAGCGATATAAATGAACAATACTCCGGGAATAAGTAGATCTCCTTCATGACCTCTATTTAGAAGGGCCCCCCATGGCTCAAGAGGAGGTCCAATTATTAAATGAGGAAGACCATCATCTCCGCATGATGCTTTTCCATATCTTTCAAATCTTGCTATGTCTTTTTGAGTAGTTGCAGAATTTGCTCTCTCAATGAATTTGGGATTTTCAGAGCATTTTGTGAGGGCTGAAGCGGTATATTCTGTGCTGGCTCTATCTGCGTTTAAGGCAGGTCCATTTGCAGCTAGAGCAATTGGAGTAATTCCGAGGAACAGAAAAACTGAGGTTATGATTGAAAAAAAGAATTTCATAAGTTGCAATCTTTAATTCCTTATGGTGTGTTTAGTAAGAAATTAATATTAAAATAGAACAAGTTGAATCAAAAATGCATAAAGTTTTAGCTATTGAAACAAGTTGTGATGAGACATCTGTCTCAATAGTTTCTAATATTGGCGATACTTTCAGAATACATTCAAATATAATTGCCTCTCAAATTGAAGATCATTCAAAATGGGGAGGAGTTGTGCCTGAACTTGCAGCTAGAAAGCATTTGGAATTATTACCTTTTGTTTTAGATAAGGCTCTAGAAGAAGCAAAAATTAAAATTGAGGAAGTCGATTATATTGCGTCAACTGTAGCTCCTGGATTAGTTGGTTGTTTGCGAGTTGGCTCCATAACCGCAAGATCACTTTGCATATTATATTCAAAACCATTTTTGGGAATTCATCATTTGGAGGGGCATTTATCTTCAATTCTATTTTCAGAAAACTATCCAAAGAAACCTTTTCTTACATTACTTGTTAGCGGCGGGCATACTGAATTGATAAAGGTAGATGATAGTAGGGGTATGCAAAGACTTGGGAAAAGTTTTGATGATGCTGCCGGAGAAGCCTTTGATAAAGTTGGCAGACTATTAGGTCTTAGTTATCCAGGAGGACCGGCAATTGAAAAGATTGCTAAAAATGGGGACCCAATGAAATTTAATTTACCAAAATGTAAGATCTCTGATAAAAAAGGTGGATTTCTTAAATATGATTTCTCTTTTAGTGGTTTAAAAACTGCCGTATTAAGATTAGTTGAGAGAATAAATTTGGATGGGAAGACCGTTCCAATTCCAGATATTGCTGCAAGTTTTGAGAGAGTAGTGGCAGAGGTCTTGGTAGAGAGAACAATAAAATGCGCAGAAGATTATAGCTTGGATAATGTAGTTGTGGTTGGGGGAGTGGCTGCTAACAATACGTTAAGAAAAATGATGATTAGTGAAGCTAGTAAAAAATCTATTAAAGTTCATTTAGCGCCTCTTGATCTTTGTACAGATAATGCGGCAATGATTGGAGCGGCGGCGTTGTTCAGAGTCAAATTTAAGGATCATTTAAGTTCCCTTAAATTAGGTGTCGCAGGAAGACTATCAATTGAACAAGCAAATAACCTTTATGAAGAAAACCCTCCTTTCTAAATTTCAATGAGCAAACAACCTAAAATCGAGATTAAAGAGACAAAAAACTTCGTTGATAAAAAGGAATTGAATTTGTGGAAAAGAGGTTTTACCCCTCAAGCTGAAATATGGAATGGAAGGATGGCAACTGTTGGCATAGGAATTATTTTTATCATTATTGCTTTAATAAGCCAGTTTTCTTAATAGAAATAAAATTAATTTTCTTAAAAGTATTTTTGAAAGAATTTTTTTAAAATACTCTTGTTAAGCCGATGAATAAAATTAAAAAGTATTGTTTTTATTGGACTAGAGATAAGATTATTGATTTAATCAAAATAATGAATGTTTTTATTATTTATAATTTTATATGACCCCTGAAAGGCTTGGATTACTTTGGGGTATAACTGTATTTGCAGGCGCTTGCGCTCGATTATTTTCTTCTTTTACAGGATTCCCAAGTGTTGTTATTTTATTGCTTTCTGGATTA
>CACBGC010000060.1 GCA_902538695.1 uncultured Synechococcaceae cyanobacterium
AATTTATAGACCGGACAAAAAATAGACCTGCAACCTTTTTTAATGAGGGAGCTGTTGCTCACGTTACTATGGGAGATCCCTTCTGCACAAATTTATCACGTATATTAAGTGAAATCGGAGAACAAAATATTTCTGGCGGTAGACAATTGCATAGAGGGGGTACCTATCTAGCAATGGAAGGTCCCGCTTTCTCAACTAGAGCAGAATCTAATTTATATAGGAGTTGGGGATGTTCAATAATTGGAATGACAAATCACACAGAAGCAAGATTAGCTAAAGAGGCTGAAATAGCTTACTCCTCCTTATCTATGGTTACTGATTATGATTGCTGGCATCAAACTTATCAAGAAGTTTCTGTAGAGATGGTTTTGAATAATCTTAGATCAAATACTGAAGTGGCTAATAAAATAATATTTGAAGTGGCTAAATTAATTGAAAAAGAAAGACCAAAAAGTAACTCTCACTTTTCATTAAAAGATGGATTGATAACCCAAAAAGAAAATATCCCAAGCTCCACAAAAGAAAAACTAAGGATATTTACTGATTCTTATTAGGCTTATTTGATATAAGTGATTATCAGGTCAAGGTAGGAATTTGTTAGCCTCCAGCTCCAACCCCTTGGTAAGATCCATAGACAAAAATTCCTAAAACAAAGATTACTGCGATTCCACCTGCTGTAGCAACAAGCCAAAGAGGTAAAGTTCCCTCAGTCCATCTTCTCTCCCATGCTACTGCTGGTCTACCATCAGGAAGTCTATCTGGGATTCTTCCATCAGGTCCTTTTAATTTACTCATAATTTTAATTTAGTTGAAAAAGTAACTGGAAAATAAAATTCCCAAAACAAATACTGATAATAAGCCTAGATAAAGGCTTGTACGATTAAGTTCAACTGGAACTTTGTTAGGGTTTTCTTTTACTTGCATGATGTTTAAATTTATCTGGCTACAAATTGCATTGCAGCAATTGAACCTAAAAAGAATACTGAAGGGATAGCTAAAGCATGAACTGCTAACCATCTAACAGTAAATATAGGATAAACGCGGACTTCAACAGCCTGCATTGGAGCTTGAGAATTAGACATAGTTATTTTGTTCTTAAATCTAGTTGAGACTTAGCTTCAAATCTTTGTGTTACAACAGGAGCTTTTGCTTCAGAGGCCTGAAAATAACTATCCGGACGAGGAGTGCCGAAAGCGTCGTAAGCTAAACCTGTGTATACGAACAAAAATCCTGCTATAAAAATAGCTGGTAATGTTACTGCATGAATAATCCAGTATCTAATACTGGTAATTATTTCAAAAAATGGGCGTTCACCCGTTGAACCTGCGGCCATAATCACAAATGTTTACCATATGATCTTACAGTGTAAAATCATAAGTTCGCGAACAAATTTACAGCTTGGTTACAGACAGTTGCTAAATTTATTTAAAATTAAGCTTTTTTTTATTTTTTTCCGAAAATTTTTATGTTAACCGTTCCACTTTAGAACATAGCCACGCTCACCAAGTATGAATCCTTTTTGGTTATCTAAATTATCTTTATCAAGAAAAACTATCTTTATGTAATTAGTAGGCAATGCAGTAGCGATAGGATCTGAATTCCAAGTTTTACCTTGATCTTCACTTACTATTAAAGTTCCATTACCCCCGCCAGCCCATATGTGGCCGTTTGGGTCCCATCCCATATCTAGATAATTGTATCCATTAAGAATAGGTATAATGGGCTTTGACCAATTTTCCAGGTCACTAGTATCTTCATTAAATCTGATTTCTGCTCCTCTAGAAAGCATCCATAAACTTCCTTCTGGATTAAAACCAATACTTTGAACTCTTTTGCTACTGGCTCTTTGATGAGCAATCCAAGTATTGCTATCACTATCAAGAGTAGAGAAGAAATTCCCAAGACTACTTACGCTCACATAGTCACCATTAGATGTTCTTCTTAAATCTCTTATGCCTCCCTGTTCCGAAGGGTCTGAAACTTTTGCCTCCCATGTCTCACCGCTATTTGAGGTTTCATAAATTGCTGCAGAGGTTGTTGCCAACTGAGCAACTCCATCGTCAATAGTAGTAACTAAAAAAGGCTGTCCAGGTAACTTACCAAGAGAAAGCCTTGTCCAATTTTGACCTTCATCGACAGTATGCATTACTAAAGAGGGCTGTCCTATTAACCAACCTTCAGAGCCATTGAAGTCAATATCAAGAAGGCGAAAATTCTCTTCAGCAGTGATATCTAATGATCTTTTTTCCCATGTTTCACCACCATCAGTAGACTCCATAATCAATCTATTTGAACCTACTAAAAACCCATGATTATCATCTATAAAATCAACATCTAAAGCATTAGCTTGATCTTCAAACTGAATTGTTTTCCAAGGACTGCTTTCATTCATCTTTACTCCTGTAGATGAACAACTGCTTAAAACAAAACAAATAACTATAGATAAAAGAAGATTTGGAATACTAGTAAAAACTTTTTTCATGGAATTACATTTTCATTTGTTTATATTAATGCAAAGAGTATAAAGAAAGGAACAGAGCAGCAGCAAACGCCAACCCTCCAAAAATTAATATATTTTTTTGTCCAGGAGGTAAACTATTAAATCCAAATCCATAAACTAAATTCTCTTCAAAACCACTAGGTTTTGCTCTAGATCCAATATCCTTATAAAAATTTTTACCGGCTCGACAAACAGGGCAAGCAAAAGTATTCCCGTCCAACTCTGAAAAAGGTGTATTTTTAGGTATGTTTAATTTTTTATTTCCTTCAGACGGATCATAAATGTATCCACAACTTCTACATTCGAATCTATTTTGTTCTAAATTAGGAATAGGTTGTTCAACTTTTGCTTCTGAGAAATTTTCAGAAGGTTTTTCTTTCTCAAAGTTTTCAACTATTTTGTTTTCCTCAGAGGCTGGTTGAATGTTTTCACTCACGGTTTATTATTGTTCTTTAAGAACTTTAAAAGATTTTG
>CACBGC010000061.1 GCA_902538695.1 uncultured Synechococcaceae cyanobacterium
GAGTACGACTAATGGGACTAAATCATTGCAAAAAGTTCAAAATGCTAAGTATTTATTTGCTATGGGTCTCCCAAATAGGAAAGCAGTTGCTGAAAAAATCATTTCATTAAAAACAGAAAATCTTTTAATACTTGGTAGTGGTTGGGAAGGCTCTTATTCACTTGAGGATTCCTTAGCTGCGGGTGCTTTGGCTTCATATCTAAAACAGAACTGTGATTTTGAAATTAATATTCTGAATGACGAATTACAAGCTGCTTTAGCACTTTGGGATTTTTGGAAAAATGATATTTTGAAATGTTTAAAAACAGCAACCCATGGCAAAAGATTGACAAGTCTTGGAGATTATGAGGATGATTTTAAATGTTGCTCTGAACTTGATTGCTTAGATATTGTTCCAGCTCAAGTTGAAAGAGGTGTGATTCGTGCCTCATGATTTACGAATTTGTTCACTAGGAGTATAGTCTTGACTGATTTTTTGGTTGCTGCATTGCAAATTACGAGTACTTCAAATGTTGAAGCAAATTTTATTGAAGCAGAAGAGCAGATTGAATTAGCTGCTAGAAGAGGCGCTGAGTTAATAGGATTACCTGAGAATTTTGCTTTTTTAGGTGGAGATGATGAAAAACTTAGATTAGCTTCTGAATTGTCTGAGAAGTGTGAAAATTTCCTAAAAACTATGTCACAAAGATATCAAGTATTTCTTTTGGGAGGAGGGTATCCTGTCCCTGCTGGAGATGAAAGTCATACTTTTAATAGGTCAGCCTTATTTGGGAAAGATGGACAAATTTTGGCTAAATATGACAAGATTCATTTGTTTGATGTTGATCTGCCAGATGGAAATTTATATAAGGAATCATCCACTATTTTATCTGGAGCAGAGTATCCACCTGTTGTAGATGTCCCAGGTTTATGCAAAATAGGATTATCGATTTGTTACGACGTTAGATTTCCTGAACTCTATAGATATTTGTCTTCAAATGGTGCAGAGCTAATTATGATTCCTGCAGCTTTTACAGCATTTACTGGTAAAGATCATTGGCAAATCCTATTACAAGCAAGAGCAATTGAGAATACAGCATATGTAGTCGCTCCAGCTCAAACTGGGATTCATTATCGAAGGAGGCAAAGTCATGGCCACGCAATGGTAATTGACCCTTGGGGTACAGTCTTATCTGATGCTGGAAAGACTCAGGGAGCTGCAATAGCTCCTGCTGATAAAGAAAGGGTAAAAAAAATTAGGGAGCAGATGCCAAGTCTTAAACATAGAAAAACCAAATTGTTTTCAAATTAATGATCAAGTTTTTAGATAAAAAACTTTTTCGTTATTTATCAGTTTTTTTATTTTTAAATTCTTCAATCCTTCCAGTTAAATCTTCAAGTGCTCTTGCGGCATGGGTTATAAATACTAATGGGGTTTTAGAATTAAGAACTAAATCGAATACAAATTTAAAAGCATACTTTCAGAAGGCTAACCAAATATCGGGAGATAGATTCTGGGTAGATTTTCCAGGTGAATTAAAAAATCCCAGAACAATAAAAGGTAATGGCCAAATAAAAGAAATTAGATTAGGGAAACCAGATAAGGGTAAAACAAGACTAGTAATTGAATTTAAGGAAGAGACTTATTTGAAACCTTTGACTTGGCAAATGGTTGGCTTAGATCAAAATAGATGGAGAATTAAACTATTTAACCCAAAATATTCATTAAAAAAGATTGGTGAAGGTTTAGTTGAAAAGAAAAGAGGAAATTTCAAAGCAAATCAAAATTTAATTTATAAGAAGAAAAAAAATTATGGTTTCTTGAAACTACCAGAGGTAAAACGAAACAAGTTTGAGGTTGTAATCGATCCAGGACATGGAGGACCTGATCCAGGAGCAATAGGTATTGGTGGTATTAGAGAAACAGATGTTGTTCTAGAGGTTTCAAAAATAGTTAAAAATTTACTTTATGAGAAAGGTGTCAAAGTAAGATTGACTAGAACAAATGATGTTGATTTGGATTTACCTCCAAGAGTTTCCATTGCTAATAATACGGATGCAGATATCTTTGTAAGTATTCATGCAAATGCCTCAAGAGGTAAAAGAAGGGACATAAATGGATTGGAAACCTTTTATTATAGGGGGTGGAAAGGAAGATTACTCGCGAAAAGAATTCAAAAACAAATTTTAACAGTTTCCCCTGGGAGTCCCGATCGAGGAGTTAAACAAGGTCGATTTTATGTAATTAAAAATACTAGGATGCCTGCAGTCCTTGTAGAAATTGGATTTTTAACGGGAAGATTAGATGCAAGAAGATTAGAAAAAATAACCCATCGAAAAAGATTAGCCTATGCAATTGCAAAAGGCATCCTCGAATATCTTGATAAAGTAGGGTGAGACTTAAGATAGGTATATTTGATAGCGGAATAGGTGGTTTTACTATCCTTAATTCTTTACTAAAAATACGTAAAGATGTAGAAGTTTTTTATTTGGCGGATACAAAAAGAATACCTTTTGGAAACAAAAATTCTAAAGAGATAAGATTAATTGCAAAGGAGATTTGTACTTTTTTTGTGGATAAAAATTTGGATGCACTTTTAGTTGCTTGTAATACTACAAATGCTTGCGCCCTTGATATTCTAAAAGAATATTTAAAGGTCCCTTGTTTTGACCTTATAAACTCAGTATCGGGAATAGTTGATAAACAAATAATTGGTGTCCTGGCAACACAAACAACTGTTCGATCATCGTATTACGAGAAAGCTATAATTGCTAAAAAAGAAAATACGATAGTATTTCAGCAAGAATGTCCAGAATTTGTATCAGAAATTGAAAAAGAAAAATTAAATCTTGATAAGTTAAATAGTCTTTCAGACTTATATTTAAGACCATTAATAAACAAAAATATTGAAGAATTAATTCTTGGATGTAGTCACTACCCTTTAATTTATGACTTTTTAAGAAAAAAA
>CACBGC010000062.1 GCA_902538695.1 uncultured Synechococcaceae cyanobacterium
AACAGTTCTTAATAGTAAGCCTCGGCATTTAGGTGTTTCTAATTTTTGAACAAATAAAATTTCTGTATTATCAACTCCATCTAAAATCTTTTCGCCTGGATTTACAAGATTTCCTTCTTCTGTAAATCTATTCAACACTTCTTCATCATCGCACTCATGAAAAGTTCCATTTCTTACAGTTATTTCACGTAGAATATCATTTTTTTGCGTAACAGTAACAATTCCTGATGTTTGACTAAAAATATCTTTTACAACTTCTGTACCAGCTTCAATCCATTTCATATCTTCGATCATTAGAAGGGATATGTCCTTATTGATTTCATGTGTCTCTTGTGGAATCCAAAGCAATGTACCACCTTGACTTACCTCAAAACCATTTTTAGATGATCTTGCTTTTTTTACACTCAATCCCGGAGCATACTTTACTAAACCACCAGTTTTTGTACGGAATCTTTCATCTGTTAAATCTGCTATTACCTCACCATTACTGATTTTATTTCCAGGAGCGACATTTAAACGATAAGATTTACCATCATCAGATTCTAAATTATATATTTGACCTGAGTGAGTAGATTCTTCAATTAATTTAAAATTAGTTAAAGACATTGAAGTGGTAACAATTTGAACTTCTCTTGAATCTCCTATTGATTCCCTTAATCGAACTTGTCCTCCAAACTCACTTGATTGACTTGCTTCTGCCAAAACAGTTCCTTCCTTTACAGATTTTCCAGATGAGATAACTGGTCTTGCATTAGGTGGTAAGTTATAAACATCTCCAGCCAAAACCCACAATCTGCCTAATCTTTGAGCTTTTAAAGTAATATTACCCTGCCTATCTGTTACTTCTTTTGGTTGAATAACCTTGTCATACCTAACTTGACCAGCCAAATCACAGATGACATCTTTTGTTGCTTTTTCAACACTCTTTTTCACGGCTCCAGCAGTGATCTGCGCAACAGTTATATCAGAATTAATTTTTTCACCGTCATCTACAAATAAAAGAGATCCACTAGAAACTTCAATTTTTTGAGGTTTGCTAGAATTAGCTCCTTGCGGAACTATCTTTAGTATGAAATCAACTTCCGCTTGTTTAGCTTCTACGCCATGTGGGGTTCTATAACCTCTAACCTTTGCTTTTGAACTAAATTCAACTTTACCAGAAATTTTTGATCTAACCACTCCACTTTCAGCAGTTGATACACCTCCAGTATGAAAAGTTCTCATTGTCAATTGGGTTCCTGGCTCACCAATAGATTGAGCAGCAATAATTCCGACTGCTTCACCTAAATCAACTAAATGATTATGAGCCAAAGCCCATCCGTAACACCTCCTACAAACAGATCTATTAGCTTCACATGTTAATGGGGATCTTATCTTTACTTTATTAATAATTGCTTTCTCAATTTCTAATGATAATGCGGGATCAATTGCAGTATTTTGAGGCACAATAAGGTTTTCTTCAGCATCAAAAATATCCTCAGCTGTAAGCCTACCAAGAAGCCTTGCTCCAAACTTACCATCTTCAGCTTCAACAACTATTGATCGTTCTGTTCCACAATCTTCTTCTCTTACAATTACATCTTGAGCTACGTCAACTAGTCTTCGAGTCAAATAACCAGAATCTGCAGTTCTTAAAGCAGTATCCACCAAACCTTTCCTTGCTCCATAAGAAGAAATTACATATTCAGTAACAGTAAGTCCTTCTCTAAAATTCGTTCTTATTGGCAAGTCAATTATTTCACCTTGAGGATTAGCCATCAATCCTCTCATGCCAACAAGTTGTCTTACCTGAGACATATTACCCCTCGCTCCTGAATTAGCCATCATCCAAACAGAATTCAGAGGATCATTTTGATTGAAATTATTTTTGACAGCATCTACCAATCTTTCATTAGTTTCAGTCCAGGTATCTATAACTTTTGTATGTCTTTCTACTTCGGTAATTTCTCCAAGTCTGTAGCATTCTTCTGTAGCAGATATTTGCTCTTCAGCTTGCCCTATTAAATCTTGCTTAGCTTCTGGAACTTTTAAGTCATCTACCGAGATAGATACAGCAGCTTGGGTAGCATATTTAAATCCTAAGTCCTTTAGATTATCAGCCATGGCTGCAGTAATAGCAGTTCCATGAGTTTTATAAGCCCAAGAGACTAAATTTTTTAAGGCTTTCTTATCAACTACCTTATTCTTAAATGATGGCGGTGTTTTAGCTAGAGCAGGCATTGTAACTGGATTATTCTTTTTTGAGTTTTTAGTAGTTTTGCGTACTCTGGATGTTTTTTTAGGTTTAGATGAAGTCATGATTTTTAAGTAAATGAAAATTAGTTTTTAAAGATTAGGTTTTAGATACAGAATCGATGATGGTATGGTTCATAACTACTCTCCCAACAGTTGTCAGCACAAACCTACTTATTAAATTATTATCAGAGTCAAATCTGTCCCTTCTTAAATTCCAGATCTCTAATCTAGAGCCATCTTCTAGATCTTTAGTTTTTTGTGGACTACGCATTTCGTCTTCATCTTCAACTTCTCCATTAAATCTTACCCAAACCCATTCATGTAAAGAGAGTCTTTTATCTTCAAAAGCATAAATGACATCTTCCAATGAAGCAAAAGTAGTCTTGTTATCTCCGAATTCTGGTTTTAGATGATTCGGCTGCAAAGCTGTGAGATAATAAGATCCCAAAACCATATCTTGTGATGGAGTCACAATCGGTTCCCCAGTAGCAGGAGAAAGAATATTATTACTTGCCAACATAAGCATGCGTGCTTCAGTTTGTGCCTCTAAGGCTAAAGGAACATGAACTGCCATTTGATCTCCATCGAAGTCAGCATTGAATGCAGGACAAACTAAAGGATGAAGTTGTATTGCTCTGCCTCCAACTAATTTCGGTTCAAAAGCTT
>CACBGC010000063.1 GCA_902538695.1 uncultured Synechococcaceae cyanobacterium
AAATGTTTTTTTTGTATTTGGAAACAAATTAGATCTGTTTGTGGATTTTGTGAGCCAAAATATCAAGGTGTATGGCCTTTACAAGATTCTATGAATTATTAATTATGTTCAGAAAGAACCTTTTTTAAGAATTTATAGATTAATTTTTTATTATGCATCTTTCACCTCAAGAAAAGGATAAATTATTGATTTTTTCTGCTGCACTATTAGCTGAAAGAAGGCTTAGTCGAGGTCTTAAGCTTAATTATCCTGAAACAATTGCTTTTTTAAGTTTTCAAGTTCTTGAAGGAGCACGAGACGGTAAAAGTGTAAGTCAATTAATGTCAGAGGGAACTACCTGGCTTTCAAAATCACAAGTTATGGAGGGCATTCCTGAAATGGTTGATGAAGTTCAAATAGAAGCTGTTTTCCCCGATGGGACTAAATTAGTTACTATTCACAATCCGATTAATTAGTTATGAGTAATTTAATCCCTGGCGAAATAATTCCTGAACAAGGTGAAATCGAACTAAATCTTAGTAAGCAAGTTAAAACAGTAACGGTTTCTAATTCTGGAGATAGACCTGTGCAAGTTGGATCTCATTATCATTTTTATGAAGCAAACAAGGCTTTAATTTTTGATCGAGAAATAACACATGGTATGCGTCTCGACATTCCTGCAGGCACAGCAATTAGATTTGAACCGGGTGATACAACAGATGTCAAATTAGTGCCTTTTGCAGGCTTAAGAAATGCACATGGTTTTAATTCAATAGTTAATGGTTCTTTAGATAGTTAAAATCATGTCTTATAAAATTGATAGAAAAACTTATGCTCAAACTTACGGACCCACTACCGGAGATAGAGTAAGGCTTGCTGATACCGAACTTTTTATAGAAGTAGAAAAGGACTTAACTACATACGGAGATGAAGTTAAATTTGGTGGAGGTAAGGTTATTCGAGATGGGATGGGACAGTCTCAAGTAAGAAGAACTGATGGAGCTGTAGATACCGTAATAACTAATGCTTTGATTGTAGATTGGTGGGGAATAATTAAGGCTGATGTGGGTATAAAAGATGGAATGATTTTTGAAATTGGTAAGGCTGGCAATCCAGATATCCAGGATAATGTTGATATTGTTATTGGTGCATCAACAGAAGTAATAGCTGGAGAGGGACATATTCTTACTGCAGGTTCAATAGATACCCATATTCACTTTATCTGTCCCCAACAAGTTGAGACAGCACTAGCTTCAGGAATTACGACCATGTTGGGAGGAGGAACTGGACCTGCAACTGGCACAAATGCTACTACTTGTACTCCGGGTTCTTTTCATATTTCAAGAATGCTTCAATCTGCAGAAGCATTTCCTATGAATTTAGGTTTTTTTGGAAAAGGAAACTCGACAAACGAGAGCAATCTTATTGATCAGGTTGAGGCTGGTGCATGTGGATTGAAGCTTCATGAGGATTGGGGAACCACTCCTTCTACAATAAATTCTTGTCTAAATGTTGCAGATAAGTTTGACGTACAAGTATGTATTCACACTGATACTTTGAATGAGGCAGGCTTTGTTGAAGATACCATCAAAGCTATTGCAGGAAGAACTATTCATACTTTTCATACCGAAGGAGCAGGTGGAGGCCATGCTCCAGACATTATAAAAATCTGTGGAGAAAAAAATGTTCTTCCTAGTAGTACAAATCCAACAAGACCTTATACAAGGAACACATTAGAAGAACATCTTGACATGTTAATGGTTTGTCATCATTTAGATTCTAAAATCCCAGAAGACATTGCATTTGCTGAATCAAGGATCAGAAGAGAGACTATTGCAGCTGAGGATATCTTGCATGATGTTGGTGCCTTTTCAATTATTGCTAGTGATTCTCAAGCTATGGGAAGAGTTGGTGAAGTAATTACAAGAACTTTTCAAACCGCACATAAAATGAAAGTCCAAAGGGGGCCGCTATCGCAGGATTCTGATAGAAACGATAACTATAGAGTAAAGAGATATATTTCTAAAGTCACAATTAATCCTGCAATAGCTCATGGTATTGATAAACATGTTGGATCTATAGAAAAGGGTAAAATTGCGGATTTGGCATTGTGGAAACCTTCCTTTTTCGCGGTAAAGCCTGAATTAGTTGTTAAAGGGGGATCTATAGTTTGGTCTCAAATGGGTGATGCAAATGCTTCAATTCCTACTCCAGGACCTGTACATGGTCGACCTATGTTTGCAAGTTTTGGCCAATCTCTTATTAAGAGTTCTTTTACATTTCTAAGTAAAAATTCAATTGATCAAAATATTCCAAATAAATTAGGCTTACAAAAAAAATGTATCGCTGTTGAAAATACCAGAAATATTAATAAATCACACTTAAAACTTAATAGTAAACTTCCTAATATTTCAGTTGATCCTCAAACTTATGAAGTTTTTTCTGATGGTGAACTTCTTACTTGTGAACCTCTTGATGAAGTCCCAATGGCTCAAAGGTACTTTTTACTTTAGAAGTTTTTAATTAATTCTTTTTCACTTATCTTTATATCTTTTGACCCCGCAATAGCTAAATCTTCTTGCAGTTTGTTCTCACAAGATAGAACTCTTGACCAACTTGGTAATTGCAGTGTTGTAGGACAAGCCAGATAATCTTCTGTAGCAGGTCTTAATAGTTTCGCAAACTTTTGTACTGATAATTCTTCTTCGTGCCTATCGTATGGAAGTTGATTAACTGCTGAATCTAATCCAAATTGTTTTACCCTATCTTCTCCAACTCTTTTGTAGAGAACTTCTAAAGTTGCTAGTTGAGTGCTAGTTAAGGTTTCAGCTTGATGTTCCATGAGACCTCTTAAAACACTTGAAAGTATTTCTGTACACATTTTTTGCAATCCTTCTTTAGAAGAATCTCCAATATTC
>CACBGC010000064.1 GCA_902538695.1 uncultured Synechococcaceae cyanobacterium
TTAAAACTGGAGTTAATTTAATTTTTGGACAAGAAGTTAATTCTATAACTTTTGACGACGTAAATAAGTGTTGGCAACTATCTGCTAATTCGAAAAAAAAATCATTTATTTATCAAGCAAAAGATGTGATTTATACCGCACCTCCACAATCTTTGCTCAAGCATTTGAAAGATCCTTTAGAAAGAAAAAAAAATTATAAAAATCGACTTAATAATTTGCCTGATCCAAGTGGAGCTGTAGTTTTTTATTCAGCATTAAAAAAGGAACATATTAAAAAAACATTCTCCAATCATTATCAATTTGTTTCAAAAGAATTTTGTTCGTTATTTGTATCAATTAGTGATGATGGTGATGGAAGAGCGCCAAAAGGTGAGGTTACTTTAATTGCCAGTATCTTTACCAAAACTAAAGATTGGTTTGATCTAGATAAACAAACTTACTTAAAGAAAAAAAATGGTTTCATGAAAAAAATATCCCTTGAATTGGAAAGTCAGTTTGATATTGATCCTGAAAAATGGCTACATAGAGAATTAGCAACTCCATTGGGCTTTGAAAAATGGACAAAAAGACCTAATGGAATAGTAGGCGGGCTTGGTCAAAATCCAGATATTTTTGGTTTATTTGGATTATCAAGTAGGACACCTTTTGAAGGTTTATGGTTATGTGGAGATTCGATTTATCCAGGAGAGGGGACTGCAGGTGTTAGTCAGTCTGCATTAATGGTTTCAAGGCAAATTTTAGCTTCCAAAGGTATAGAAAATTTTAGTTTATAAAATTTTGTCTGTTTTCTTTTGCTTCAGCAAGTTTTTTAGAAAGTAAATCCCAATTTTTTTCTTTAATAAGAGTTTCCAGTATATTCAGCTTATTTTTAAAATTATTTATGGAATTTAAAACATTAATTTGATTATTAATAGCTAAATCTAGGCCTAGTTGTTCATTGCCTCCGCCAACTCTCGAAGTGTCAGCAAATCCTGTAGTAGCTAATTTTTGCGAGAGATCTAATAAAGATTGATTATTTTTTGTTTGCGCAGTTTCTATGAGGGCAGAAGCTAAAAATATAGGCAAATGAGAAATTAGAGATACTGCTTCATCATGCTCTTTTGGCGAAGCTTGGCAAATTTCACAATCCATTGATTTTATGAGCTCGGAAATAGTTCTGACTGAATTTAAATCACTATTTTGTGTTGGGGTAATAATCCATTTTGCATTTTTAAAAAGACCTTCAAAACCTGAATCAACTCCTTTTTTTTCTGTGCCTGCCATTGGATGAGATCCAATAAATAGAGGATGTGAATTTTCCCATGTATTTACAATTGGTTCTTTTACAGACCCTACATCAGTTAGTATTGTTTTTTGAGGTATTGATGCTACTAATTGTTCTGACGGACTGATCAAATCTTTGATAGGCAATGCCAAAATTATTAGCTCACATTTTTTTAATAAGCTCAGATCACAGCTAACAAAATTTGCAAGTTTTTTATCCTTAGCTTTTTTTTCATTAAATTCATTATTTGCTATTCCATAAATTGTATGATTTAGACTTTGGAGTTTTAATCCTAAAGAACCACCAATTAATCCTAATCCTACTATTCCAATTTTCATAAATTAATTAATTCAAGACCCTCTTTTATTGATACCAATTTTTTGTATATTAGGTTCATAAATTTTGCATGTTTTTGGAATTAAATTTATTATAAATGCTTGAAATTTTAAGTCATCAATATTTGAAAAATTTTTTGAAAGATCAAAGTATTAATTGGGAGCACATATATTCTTTTGGGAGGATAGTTTCCAAATGTATTGAAGATGATTCTACTTATCTAATTAATTCAGAAATTTTCTCTAGCTATGATTGGTTACCTCCAATTTTGATTTCATTATTTTTAAAGGAAGAGGATTCAACTTTTATTTTATCTAAAGAAAAAATCCAATTTATAAGCCAATTTCAGATTAATTCATTGAAAAATCTAGGTTTTAATTTTATTTTGAAAAATAATCAATTTATTTTTGCAAATCATCATGTTCACTTGATAACTATCCAAAATTTTCTTAATGATCCAAATTCTCGTAATCTTAGAAATCATCGAATAGTTTATTCAGGAATTGAGGATATAAAACAGGATTTAAAAAATCATTTTAGGATTTCTTTACTTAAAAAGGATTGGACAAAAAATTTTAAAGAATTTGAATTAATCAATCTAAAATTTATAAAAGTATATAATTCGTTGAAGAAAAAGTTCTTCTTGAGAAGGGTCTTAGGAAATAGTTATATCAATTTAGATGAAAAAGAAATTAGTTTCTTGTCAAACTTTTTTCATGAAAATTCTTTTTTTTCTGATAAATTTTTTAGCGTCAACAAAGCATTATCTCAAGGTTGGGCATGCTGGGTAAAGTTAAACGATACAAATTTAGATTGGAATTTGTATTTACAGCCAATAGATGAACTTTTTCAAATTAAGGAATTTTTTTCAAATAATAAATTTGTTTTTTTATCAGCATTGAGAAAAGATAATTTTTTCCAAATGTATTTTAAAAAGCATAGTTTAGATATTGACCTGGTTATAAATTTTAAGAGTAATTTTGAAGAGAAAAAGGTTTCATTATATATACCCTCTAAACAGTTGCTTCCTAATAATCCTTTTTTTACCAATTCAATCTTGGACAAATGCAAAAAGTTAATACTTTTTAGAAAGGGTTTAACTTTATTATTGTCTGATGATATTGATTTAAAAACTAATCTTGCTACAGAATTGGCTTCTATTTACGGGAAGAGAGTATTGCTAGAGACAATTCCCTCTGGTAAAAATGAAATTCTTT
>CACBGC010000065.1 GCA_902538695.1 uncultured Synechococcaceae cyanobacterium
TTCCAAGAATTTATTAACATGCACCTAATTCCTTCACTTACTGAGGAAATTAATCAAAGAGGATTAGAAATAAACAGTATTAACCTCACTAACACAAATAGACCTATTGCTGGAGATAAATGTTGGGTAATAAATTGTGAAATTAAAGATACATGTAACTTTTGGTTATCCTTTGAGAAGGATGACATTAGTTCATTAAAAAGTATTTCTTTATCAAAACCTAATCAACAACCAAGTATTATTGAATCCTTTCTTATTGACGAAAAAAGAATTACCCTAAAATTAATAATTTCAAGAGTACTTCAAAGATTGAATGGGCAAAAGTTAATAGGCGTTAATTAGAAAAACAATAACACCAAGTTAACTTTTCCCTCGAAAATACAAATCATAGTAAATAATAGTATTAATAAACCGAATAAAAAATGGCTCAATCAACTGTTGAATCAAAAAATAAAAAAGACATTAATAATGGAAAGATACCAGCAAAAGAAACAATTTTGTCCCCAAGATTCTATACAACAGACTTTGAGGCTATGGAAAATATGGATTTATCAATAAATGAGGAGGAATTGGAAGCTATTTGTGAGGAATTTAGGAAAGATTACAATAGACATCATTTTGTAAGAAATAGTGAATTTGAAGGTGCTGCAGAAAAATTAGATCCTGAGACAAGAGAGCTTTTTGTTGATTTTCTCGAGGGAAGTTGTACATCAGAATTTTCAGGTTTTTTACTTTACAAGGAACTTAGTAAGAGAATTAAAGTCAAAAACCCTCTACTTGCTGAATGTTTTGCACATATGGCCAGAGATGAAGCTAGACATGCAGGTTTTTTAAATAAATCAATGAGTGACTTTGGACTTCAGTTAGATTTAGGTTTTTTAACAGCCAATAAAGATTACACTTATTTCCCTCCAAGAAGTATTTTTTACGCTACTTATTTATCCGAAAAAATAGGTTATTGGAGATATATAGCAATTTATAGGCATCTCGAAAAGAACCCTGATAGCAAAATTTTTCCACTATTTAATTACTTTGAAAATTGGTGTCAAGATGAAAATAGACATGGGGATTTCTTTGACGCATTAATGAAAGCACAGCCACGTACTGTTAAATCATTAAGCCAAAAAATTACCATTGGCGGCTCTACTTTTACACACCCATTATTTGACTACTTCCATAGGTTTAGATATTTCTTGAATAATCTTCCATTAACATCCAAGTTATGGTCAAGGTTCTTTCTATTAGCTGTATTTGCAACTATGTATGCAAGGGATTTGGGAATTAAAAAAGATTTCTACAGTTCTTTAGGTTTAGATGCCAGAGATTACGACCAGTTTGTTATTAATAAAACAAATGAAACTGCATCTAGAGTTTTCCCTGTAGTAATGGACGTTTATGATAAATCTTTTTATGGACGATTAGATAAAATAGTAGAGAATAATAAGGTTCTTTCTGATATTGCAAACAGTGAGGGAAATACAGTATCTAAAACTTTTAAAAAATTACCTAAATATTTATCAAACGGTTACCAGTTATTAAGACTATACTTATTAAAACCTCTTGATAGCAAAGATTTCCAACCTTCGATTAGATAATCTTTAATACAGAGAAGATTTATAGACTCATATGCTTTCGTCACAAATCAAATCAAATGAAATCGTTTTTGGTAGTTGCAATAAAGATTTATTAGAAGAAATCATTTTCTACGGAATTGGGCTTGGTGCTGATTTTGTAGAAATTTTTATAGAGAATACTGACAACTCAAGCGTGTTAGCAGAAGAAGATTTTATTACAAGTGTAAGTCCATCATTTGGAAGGGGTGCTGGTATTAGAATCTTCAAGGGAAAAAAGGATGGATTTGTAAGTACAAACGATTTAACAAAGCATGGCTTGATGAGATCGGTATCTCAGGCTATTGAGATGTTAGACATAACAGACAACAAAAAAGAACTATTTAACGGTCTAAATAATCATAGGGACTATAGTTTATCCAAGAAAAATTGGATTAATGAAGTCCCATCTATTCATGAGATAAGTGAAAAACTACTAGTTAGCACAAAGTCTTTAAAAAAAAATAATAAAATAATAACTAGGAAAGGAAGTTACTCAAGAAATCTTCAAGAAGTAATTATAGCCTCCAGTGACGGAACCTATGTCTCAGATATTAGATTGCATCAAACTGTTGGTCTCAACGTTATTGCAAGTGATGCCCAATATAGATCTAGTGGAAGTAGAAGATTTGGATCGTCAGGAATGCCTAATGAATTTAGATTATGGGATCACGAAAAAGCAGCAAATGATGTTTTTGAAAGTTCAATGAACATGTTGTATGCAGATTATGTTGATGCAGGACAAATGCCTGTTGTATTAGCTAATAAATTTGGTGGCGTTATATTCCATGAAGCCTGTGGCCATTTACTTGAAACTACTCAAATAGAGAGAGGAACAACACCATTTGAGAATAAATTGAATGAAAAAATTGCACATGAATCTGTAACAGCAATAGATGAAGGGATATCAGAAGGATCCTTCGGTTCATTATCAGTAGATGATGAAGGTATGGAACCCGAAAAATCAGTTCTTATAAAAGATGGAATTTTAAAAAAATTCATATCCGATCGGGCAGGTGAATTAAGAACTGGCCATAAAAGAACAGGAAGTGGAAGAAGACAAAATTATTCTTTTGCTGCAGCTTCAAGAA
>CACBGC010000066.1 GCA_902538695.1 uncultured Synechococcaceae cyanobacterium
TATCCAAGTTTGGTTGTCTACATCCCTTCCTGTAGGAGTGCTTTTGATGAAATATTCAAAAAAGCCTTTAGAAAATATCAAGTTAAAGGATTTGTGATTTCTCAAAAAGATAGTGCAAAATTAAAGCCTTACATTTTTTCGCTCACTAAAATTGCGCTTTGTAAATCTGGTACAGTGAATATGGAATTAGCTTTGTATGGAATCCCACAGATAGTTGGTTATAGAGTTAGCAGAGTAACTGCTTTTATTGCTAAGTATATTTTAAATTTCAAAGTAAAATTTATCTCCCCAGTAAATTTGTTAGTTAATAAATTAATAATCCCTGAGTTTGTACAGAGAGAATTTGACGAAAAGAAAATTTACTCTAAATCTTGTAGGATTCTCGAGGGTAAGTCAGAAAAAATAAAAATTAAAAAAGGTTATGCTTTTTTAAAAAAAGAATTGGGAGAAGAGGGCGTAGTCCAGAGAGCTGCTAAAGAGATTATAAATTCTATTATTTGAACTTTATAATAAAAAAATGAAATATTTCTTACCTCTCATAATTTCTCTTTCAATTTTAATCAACCCTTTAAACGCTTTTGCAGAGGAATTGATTCTTGCAGGAGGTTGTTTTTGGTGTTTAGAACATGATTTAGAGTCATTAAAGGGGATAAATTTTGTACAAAGTGGATATTCAGGTGGAGATTTACAAAATCCTATCTACGAAAATCATGAAGGACATCAGGAAGTGGTTTTGGTGGACTATGATTCCCAATTGGTAACTTTACCCGAGATACTTAGGCTCTATTTGAGAAATATTGATCCTCTAGATGGCAAGGGTCAATTTTGTGATCGTGGAGATTCTTATAGGCCAGTGATCTTTTTCAAAGATGAAATTGAGGAAAGTGAAGCAAAAAATGCAATTCTTTCGGCCTCTAATGAATTGCGAGTACCATTGAAAAAAATATCTGTAGAACTAAAATCAAAAGGTAAATTTTGGTTGGCTGAAGAATATCATCAGGATTTTGCTGAGAGAAATGAATTAAAATATAAGCTCTATAGATTCTCATGTGGGAGAGATCAGAGGTTGGATAAATTATGGGGGGATAATGCTAGATCATTAAATCTTTGGACTGAATGACTTTAAATATAATTATTTATTTTTAATCCATTGCACGAGAGTTTTAACTCCAAAACCGGTTGCGCCTGATGGGTTTATTCCCTTATTCTTATCAGTCCAACAAGTCCCAGCAATATCAATATGAGCCCATTTAATCTCTTTATCAAAGAATTCCTCTAAAAATAAAGCAGCAGTTATTGACCCACCTGCTCTAGGACCTGTATTTTTCATATCAGCTATATGAGACTTTAAACCTTCTTTATAAGATTTTTGTAAAGGCATTTGCCATAATTCTTCTCCAGACTGGGCTGATGCAGCTTTTAGGTCATTTGCTAGATCATCATTATTGCTCCAGAATCCAGCTACATCATTCCCTAATGCAACAACAATAGCTCCTGTTAAAGTGGCGAGATCTATTATTGAATCCGGTTTTAAATTTGATGCGTAAGTTAAAGCATCCGCTAATGTGAGTCTACCCTCTGCATCAGTATTATTTATTTCAATTGTCTTACCATTAGATGCTTTAACTACATCCCCAGGATGTACTGCAGATCCATTTATCATGTTTTCGCAAGATGCCACAATAAAATGAATTTCTAATCCCTTTGGTTTTATTGCCCCAAGTGCTTTTGCTGCTCCTAAAACTGCAGCGCTGCCGCCCATATCATATTTCATCATTTCAATTTGAGAGGCTCCCACTTTTAGATTGTATCCTCCAGAATCAAAGGTTAAACCCTTCCCAACAAGCGCAATCTTTTCTTTTATAGGCCCCTCTGATTTCAAAGTAAGATGTATAAATTTAGGATCTAGATCAGACCCTTTTGCTACAGCTAAATATGCGCCCATCCCTAAATCTTCACAATCTTTTGCCTCTAAAATTTTTACTCCCAAACCATGATCTTTAGCTATTTGAGAAGCTTGCATAGACATTTCCTGAGGAGTAAGGCTATTTGGAGGGGCGGCTACAAGTCTTCTTGCTAGTTCTACACCTTCACATATTTGTGCTGTCTCTTCAAAGCTAATATTCTCAAATTTTTTCAGATTCAAAAACTCTATTTCTTTAAGAACTGTCTTTTCATCTTTTTTCTTATTGAATCTATTGTCCTTATAGGCAGATAATCTGACTGACTCTGCTAGTTGATTTATTTCTAGTTGTGAATTTATAAGTTCCCAAGGTAGTAAGATGCTCATTTTTTCATTTTTATCAACAGTTTTCCTAACTAGATTTCCTATAGAGTTCTCTATATCACTTTTATTTAGGTCTTTTAATTTGCCAAGACCAACTACGAATAAAGTTTCTAATTTTTGATCTAAAAATTCAAAGCTTAAAGTTTTTCCTTTTTCTCCTTTAAATTTTTTTTGAGTAACTTTTTTTAGTAGTAATTTTGGGTCAATAACAAATTTTATTTTTTCAAGTTGGACTGCAATATCTTCCTCAAAAACTCCAAAAATTAATGAAGCACCTTGCCAGTTATCTAGATTTTTTTGGAATGTGGAAAATTGCATTTTTTAAATGGATTTAATTAACTTTTAATTGTTTGTGAAAGTAGTTGCCCACCTATCTCGAGTTTCTTTATTAAAAGGTGGTAACCATAAA
>CACBGC010000067.1 GCA_902538695.1 uncultured Synechococcaceae cyanobacterium
AAACAAAGGATTGGAATTGCGAGAGCAATTTATAAAAAACCAAAGATTCTTATTTTTGATGAAGCCACGAGTGCTCTAGACAGTCATACCGAAAATAAAATAATCAATAACATAAGCAAATTATCTACTAATACAACTTTAATAATGATTGCTCATAGAACATCCACTTTAAGATTTTGTGATCAAATTTATCAGATTAAAAATAATAAACTAATATCTAGAGGAACCCCAGAAAAAACTTTTGATTTATAAGTTAAAAATTTATATTTTTCTCCAAACTGCCAATAATCTTCCTTGAATTGCTACTTGTTCATAATCAAGAACAATTGGATCATAAGAAGGGTTTGCTGCTTCAAGAAAAATTTTATTTCCTTTCCTGTTGAAATACTTTAATGTAGTCCCCATCCCAGGAACCAAGGCACTTACTATATCACCATTTTTTATTAAATAAGATTCTTTAATTGGTTCCATTAAAACCATATCCCCATGTGCTATTTGAGCATTTATCATAGAGTCTCCATTTACTGTAAGTGCAAATATATCCTTTTTTCTAAGGATATCGGAAATTTCTAGACTTTCGCTAACATCTGAATAACTTTCTATTAATCCTCCAGCAGCTATTGAACCCATAATCGGAATACCATCAAAAGCCTCCTCTAAAATTTTAAGGGTTCTAGCTTTTCCCTCTTGCCATGATATATATCCCTTTTCTTGCAAATGTCTTAATCTACTTTGTATTGGGGCAGGAGATTTTAATCCCATAGCATTCATCATTTGCCTAATAGAAGGACTGTGTTGAAAATCTCTCATATATTCTTTTATCCATCTATATAACTCATGTTGAGCATCAGTGAGGTTACATTCCGAAGGAGATACCACGAAAATCTTTATTAACTAATACATTTGTACCTCTTTATTTATCAAATTGCAAGTCTTTTATTTAATAAGGCATGCTAAAAGAGCCTGTTGAGAATGCATTCTATTCTCTGCCTGATTAAAAATTCGACTCTTTTTAGACTCAATAACCTCATCAGTAATTTCTTTAGATCTATATGCCGGCAAACAATGTAAAACTATTGCATCTTCATCGGCTCTACTAATTAAATTTTCATTAATAGTAAATCTTTTAAAATCCTTTTCTTTTTTTGACTTATGATTTTCTTCTCCCATTGATGACCATACGTCTGTGTATAAAATATTTGCTCCTAAAGAAGCAGCATAAGGATCATTTGAAATTTTTATTAAATTTTTGTTTTCATTAATCTCCATAGCCTTTTTGATAATTAAATCATTAGGTTCATACCCTTTTGGGCAAGCAATTCTTACTTCAATACCTAATAAGGCTCCACATAATAAAAGAGAATTAGCAACATTATTTCCGTCACCAACAAAAGTTAATACTAAGTTTTTGAAGATTCCAAATTCCTCTTTAATCGTTAGAAAGTCCGCCAAAGCTTGGCATGGATGTTCTAAATCAGTTAATGCATTAATGACAGGTTTTGAAGACCAATGTGCATATTCCTCTAAATCGGATTGGTTGTATGTCCTGATAGCTAGTACATCACAATATCTACTAAGAACCCTTGCTGTATCTTTAATTGGTTCGCCTCTACCTATTTGTGAAGTTGAAGGATTTAAATCAATCGTAGTGCCCCCTAATCTTGACATCGCAACTTGAAAACTAACTCTTGTTCGAGTAGAAGACTTATCAAAAATCAAACCTAATACCTTGTTATCTAGTGAAATATTTAAATCTCTATTTTTAAATTTTTTAGCAAGGTCAAGAATATGGATTAATTCATCTGTTGATGTATCCAAGCTTGATAAAAAATCCTTTTTAGAAAGCTTGTTTGGTTTTAGCATCGATCTTTTTATTGGTAGTCAATACACTACGATGGCATTTTACTTTCAGCGAGAAGAGTTTTTAAATCTTCACCCTCAATAACCTCTTCTTGAAGGATTTTTTGAGAAATAGATTCGAGGAGAGATAAATTATTTCTTAAGATATTCAGTGCAGTTTCATGTGCATCATCTACAAGGTCTCTTACTTCTTTATCTATTGCTTGAGCAGTTGCATCACTAACAGATCTTCTAGGATTATTGCCATTACCTAAAAACTGACCTCCGCCTTGTTTGTCATAAGCAAGTGGGCCAAGAATATCACTCATTCCAAATGTTCCCACCATTTGTTCAGCTATATCAGTTGCTCTCTGTAAATCATTTGAAGCGCCTGTAGTAATCTTTCCAAAAACTACTTCTTCAGCAGACCTTCCACCGAGAAGTGTAGCTATTTGGCCTTTTAATTCTTCTTTTGAATTTAAGAATCTTTCTTCAGTTGGCAATTGAAGAGTATAACCTAATGCACTCATACCTCTTGGAACAATTGAAATCTTCGCAACTTTAGAACCTCCAGGCATAAGATGACCAACAATAGCATGACCAACTTCGTGATAAGCGACAACTTTCTTTTCATCATCTTGTAAAACACGACTCTTCTTTTCCAATCCAGCAACAACTCTTTCTATCGCTTCGCTTAAGTCTTGCTGT
>CACBGC010000068.1 GCA_902538695.1 uncultured Synechococcaceae cyanobacterium
GTTATTAAAGCTGATCAATCTAATCCTATAGACGAATATTTTCAATGTCTCTCATATTGCGATATTCACCCAAAAGGTATAGATAATGACTGTGAAGTCATCTGTATGGAAAGACATTTAAAAGCTAACTATTGGTAGTTTGAATTATTTTATTTTCCTGCTTAAATTCCTTCAAAAAGAATTAGTACGAACTTTAAATTTCCAAACATTTACTACACCTTTTGCGTTAACTGCAGCTAGTGCACAATCATCAGGTCTCCACGAAAGTGCACCCACTAAATCGCCTGCGAATGCAGCCCCAACTGGGTCACCATTACCGTCTTTTTTTAGAAAACTTGCGACAACAGAACCATCTCTAGATCCGGAAGCTACAAGCATGCCTTTATTTGAAAAGGCTAGGCTAGAAATAGGTTCGGTATGGTGCCATAGCTCTCCAGGCATAGTCCCCTCGGGACCGTCACCTATAAAGCTCCACACTGTAATTCTTTCACTGCCACTAGTTGCCAGTAATTTCCCACTATCGTCAAAAGAAAGGTGACTGGGTTTTCCTGGGTATCCTGTCATTTCAGCATCCATTCCGGTTGATCTTCTCCAAAAATGAACTGAATTGTCTTGACTCCCGCAAGCGACTATATCACCATCAGGACTTAATTCCATTGAGACTAATGATCCTTGCCACTCGAGCTTTTGATTCGTTTTATTATTTACTATGTCAAAGAATGTTACTCTCCCGTAGCAGGCTGTAGCTAGCTCATTATTATTTGACCATTTTATTGCACTCACTGTGCTTGGATGATCATCTGATACCCATTTTTCTTCCCCAATTTCATTAAAAACATATACTTTTTTTGAAGAAGCTGCTGCAAGAAATAAGCCATCATTTGACCACTTAAGATGCTCTACCCAAGCCTTGCCAAGATCGAGAGTTTTAATTACTTTACCTTCGTGACAATTATATATTTGAATATTTCCATCTTGACCGGAAGTTGCAAAAATCTCTCCTTCTGGATGAATGGACATTGCTAATAGACCAGCAGAGTGTGTATTTTCTTTTTTCCAAATAATTTTCCCAGTATCTCCTTCAAAGGCAAAAATACCTCCTGCTACATCCCCAACAATGAATAACTTTCCTTTAGTAGCCCAACCACAAACTATGGCATAATCATTAACTTCAGCTGTCCATCCCTCGTGGAACATGCCTCTTGGGCTAAATGATTCTATATCAGGCATTTTTCAAAACCTTCTTTCATCTCTTTCTCGTCCAAATTTCTACCTATAAAAACAAGTTGGTTTCTACGAGGTTCGTTACCCCATTCCTTATCAGGTTGCGCTGTAAATAACATATGTACCCCTTGGAAAACTATTCTCTGTGGGTTGCCTGAGTAGCTAATGAAACCTTTAGTTCTAAATATATCCACCCCTTTTTCAGAAAGAAGTCTGCCCAACCAAGTATTAAGTTTTTCTGGATCAACATCTCCAAATCGTTCAATTGCAATGGACGTTACTTCATCATCGTGCTCGTGCTCGGCTTGCCAGAATCTTTCAATATTAAATGGGATCTCTTTTGAATTATTGTCTTCACTTTTAATGATTTTCATATTGAATTCTTCAGCAGTGTGCTGTGTATATAAACCTATCTTTGATCCCTTTTCGATATTTAATATAAATGATTTATTTCCTTTATCCTCCAATTTAAGGTTTATATGTTCTCCAAATGGAATGATATTACCAGGTTCTAAGCTTTTAGCTTTTTCTGCATAAAGTCTTACGCAGGATTCAGCACCATCTTTAAGTTCTTCTTCACTCTCACTTTGATTAGCGAAAGCTACTAATGACATTTCTGGATCGGGACCTTCTTCTAGCATTAATTCATATTTACCTGCAGCAAGGTCGTAAACACCTGTCCATTCAAAAGGATATTCTGGTTCAAGAAATGTTGGTCTGCGTTTAAGGATTTGATCGAGATCAAATGCACTTAGATTTAGGACTGTTTCGATTGGTACTTGGGCATTCTCGGCTCTAATGATTCGAGTCATTCGGTTCATATCTCTCAATCTCGATTCAAGAGTATCTAGTGCATCATCAGAGACTAAATCAGTTTTATTAAGGACAAGAACATCTGCAAACGCAACTTGTTCTGAACTTTCATCACTTCTTCCTAGCTGCTGATCAATATGAGCAGCATCAACTAAAGTTACAATTCCATCAAGAGTAAATTCAGAACTAATTTCTTCATCCATGAAAAATGTCTGCGCGACTGGCCCAGGATCTGCTAATCCGGTCGTTTCTACTAAAACATAGTCAAACTTATCTCTTCTTTTCATAAGGTTGCCAAGGACTCTTATCAAATCACCGCGAACAGTACAACAAATGCACCCGTTTGACATCTCAAACACTTCTTCATCGGCATTAATTACGAGCCCTTGATCTATCCCTACTTCACCGTATTCATTCTCAATTACGGCTATTCTTTTCCCGTGCTCTTCACTTAGTATTCTATTAAGTAAAGTAGTTTTCCCTGAACCTAGAAATCCAGTGAG
>CACBGC010000069.1 GCA_902538695.1 uncultured Synechococcaceae cyanobacterium
ATGAAATTATTGAAAAACTTTCTTGTAAGAGAATTAAAGTAAACATCACAGCTGTTCTGTCAAAGAATCAAATTAACAAAGTTTTTAAAGTATTAGATCCAGGTGTTGAATCCATACTTTCAATATTTGCTGGAAGGATTGCCGACACTGGACGTGATCCTCAGGCATTTATAAAATATGCAATTGAGAAAAAGATTAATCATAATAAATGTGAAATTTTATGGGCCTCAACAAGAGAAATATTTAATTTATATGAGGCTAGGAATATAAATTGTGACATAATTACAATTCCTCCAAATTTATTAAACAAAATTGACATGCAAGATAAAGATCTAGAAGAACTTTCATTAGAGACAGTAAAAATGTTTTACCAAGATGCTTTAAAAACAAATTATAAAATATGAGATCTTTTCGAAGTTTTGTTCTTTTATTTTTTTCGTTTATATCAAATGTATTATTTATTTTAATTTTTTTAAGGAATACAAATTCACCAATATTCATATCTGGGAACCTTAAGGTTCTTTTATTTAATATCTTTCTTGCAATCATAATCTTATCCTTTAGAAAATTCCCCATATTTAAATTTATGGGAATTATTGATCTCAAAAATTTTAGTTTTTATGATATTTTTTCAAGTATATTTATTTCATTATTATCTGGAACAATATTTTGGTCATTAGGGCCTACAATTATAGATAGGTCACTGAGCGTTAATATATTAGGTACTTTATATTTAGCGAGAGAGCCTTTAAGTATGGAAGATATTAATTGGAGTTTATATGAAAATTATATGAATGGAAAATTTCAAACAAAAAAACGAATTCAGGAGCAACTTTTCTTAGGTAATATAAAAGTAATTGATGATGATAAATTTATACTTACAAAAAAAGGATTTAAAGCCGCTCAGGCAAATATATGGATTACTAGGTATTTTAATTTGGATTCTTCTAGCTCATCTCCAAAGAGATCACCGATTAATAATGATTTTTAAATTTTATATTATTTTTAATTACTTAGAAATAAAAATTATTCCTAGGCAACAGAAAATAATCCCAAATATGTTAATGATTTTAAGGCTTTCATTTAGAAATAAAATTGCTAATAGAGTACTGAATATTATGCTAATTGTAGCTAATAGTGGATATCCTAAAGAAAGTGGTTTCAAAGACAAACCCTTTTTAAAAAAAAATAAATTTAGCATATAAGAAATACCTCCTCCAATAAAATAAATTTGACTTAAATATGAATATTTGTTAGCCGATAATTTCATAAATAAATTACCAATGGCAGAAAATAAAGCCGCAATAGGTATAAAAAATTCCATAATTTAAAATATATTAAGAGAAAATCCTAATAACTTTAATACGCCTTGTTTCATTGGGGAAGAATGAGGAGATTTATGTTTATGCTCAACTATTTTTTTGTTTTCATTTATGTAGTGCTTGTATGAATCAATTATTGCACTTTTGTTAGAATATTTTGAGTGCCAATCTAATTCTTTATAAGCTTTAGTTGTATCAAAAAAAAGGCTCCTGCCATACATCAAAGAATGATAAGGTCCTAATGGTGATAATTTTAATTTAGACGCTACATTCATCAAAAACTCGAAAGAAGAATGAGGCAAACTTACAACTTTTGAGCCTGTATTAGCATATTGACATAGACTCTCAAGAGTCTCTCTCATTGAACAATACTCTTGAGAACCAATATTATAAAAATTTAGTCCTTTGGACTTTGATGATAAGATACACGCTGAGGCTAAATCATCAGCATGGACAAATTGATAGATATTATCTCCAGTTCCTAAAACGGGTATATTCCAACCTCTTTTTACCCAATCAAAAAGTATCTGAAATATTCCTAATCTACCGTGTCCAAGAATTGTCCTAGGTCTTATTATATTTATATTAATATCCTTAGAATAAGTGCTTAATAGAAATTCAGTATCTAATTTTGATTTACCATATTTTTCAGCAGGATTTGGCACATCATTTTCTGTAACAGGATTATGGCTAGGGACACCAAATATTGCACTGCTTGATGTGTAGATAAAGGAATTTATATTTTTCTTTATGGCTATTTTGATAGTATTTTTTGTGCCAAATAAATTTGTTTCTTCATAATTACTGGATTTTGTAATTGGAACTAATGCTACATTATGGAAAACTGTATCAATATTATTAAATGTATCTTCAATGTCAGAAAGATCTCTTATGTCACCTTTTATATATTTATAGTTTTTTAATAAGTGAGTTGGCTGGTTAATATCAATATTATTTACAAACCAGCCTTCATTTACTAATTGTTTGCAAAGCAAACTTCCAAAGTATCCTGATCCTCCTGTAACTATAGCTCTCTTCATATTTAAGTTAAATGTTTACTATAAAATATGAAGTTAATTAAAATCAATCCAGAAAAGCTTCTTCAATCTCTTTATGAATAGATTCATAAATATTTATAAATTGATGATCCTTAAATTCATTTCTATATAGTTCCGAATTCGCTTCTATATTCATGCCTAGTTCACCAAGAAC
>CACBGC010000070.1 GCA_902538695.1 uncultured Synechococcaceae cyanobacterium
AAAGAAGAATTCATTAAAGGACTTCTGAACTCACTTATTTATAAATGGGATAGAAGAGGAAAATATTTAATAGCTCAATTAAAAGAAATTCAAAATGAGAATGCCAAATTTCTTCTAGAGAATTCAAAAAATAACGGATTTCTTGTAGTTCATCTAAGAATGACTGGATATTTTAAATTTTTTGAAACCCCAAGTCATCCTTGTAAACATACAAGAATAAGATTTTTCGATAAAAATAATAATGAGCTTAGGTACATTGACGTAAGAAGTTTTGGCCAAATGTGGTGGATTAATAAAGACCTATCCCTTAACAAAATAATAAAAGGATTAGGTTCATTAGGACCAGAACCATTTTCTAAAGACTTTGATGCAAATTACCTTAAGAAAGTTATTTCAAAAAGAACAAAATCTATAAAGGCTATTTTATTAGATCAAACAATAGTGGCAGGTATAGGTAATATTTATGCTGATGAAAGTTTATACTCTGCTGGCATCTCACCTTTCAGAGAAGCTCGAACAATAAAAAAGAATGAGTTAATAAAGCTCAAAGAATCAATTGTAACTGTATTAAAAAAAAGTATAGGTTCTGGGGGTACTACATTTAGTGATTTTAGGGACTTGGAAGGAGAAAATGGAAATTTTGGTTTACAGACAAATGTCTATAGGAGAACTGGAAAAGAATGTCGCAAATGTGGAAATTTAATTGAAAGGCAAAAAATTACTGGAAGAAGTACACATTGGTGTCCGAAATGCCAAAAATAAAAAAGGGCTTACTCATGTGAAGTAAACCCTTTTAAATATTTTTACCTGGCATTGAGCTATTTTCTCAAGGGGCTACCCCCTAAATATTTTCGCCGCTGATGCGTTTCACAACCGAGTTCGAGATGGATCGGAGTGGTTCCACATCGCCATGAACACCAGGATAGTGTGAACCTTGAGAACTGCATAGAAAATTATATATTTAAAAACAATAAATTAAGTTTATTTGGTCAAGCCCTCGGTCTATTAGTACTCCTCCGCTGCACTTGTTACCAAGCTTCCACGTAGAGCCTATCAACGGGTGTTCTTCCCGTGACCTTACTGGCTTAAGCCATGGCAATACTCATCTTGAGGTGGGCTTCCCACTTAGATGCTTTCAGCGGTTATCCACTCCGCACATGGCTACCCAGCGTTTACCGTTGGCACGATAACTGGCACACCAGAGGTGCGTTCCTCCCGGTCCTCTCGTACTAGGGAGAAATCCTCTCAATATTCCTGCGCATACACCGGATATGGACCGAACTGTCTCACGACGTTCTGAACCCAGCTCGCGTACCGCTTTAATGGGCGAACAGCCCAACCCTTGGGACCGACTTCAGCCCCAGGTTGCGATGAGCCGACATCGAGGTGCCAAACCTCCCCGTCGATGTGAACTCTTGGGGGAGATCAGCCTGTTATCCCTAGAGTAACTTTTATCCGTTGAGCGACGGCCCTTCCACGCAGAACCGTCGGATCACTAAAACCGACTTTCGTCCCTGTTCGACTTGTAGGTCTCACAGTCAAGCTCCCTTCTGCTTTTGCACTCAACGACTGATTTCCAACCAGCCTGAGGGAACCTTTGTGCGCCTCCGTTACCTTTTAGGAGGCGACCGCCCCAGTCAAACTGCCCATCAGATACTGTCCGCTTCCCGGATAACGGGTAAGCGTTAGAACCCTAGCTCTAAAAGAGTGGTATCTCACCGATGACTCAATAGTACCCACAAGCACTATTTCAACGTCTCCCACCTATTCTGCGCATTCAGAGCCCGAGCACAATATCAAACTACAGTAAAGCTTCATAGGGTCTTTCTGTCCGGGTGTATGTAGTCCGCATCTTCACAGACAATTCTATTTCGCCGAGCCTCTCTCCGAGACAGCGCGCAAATCGTTACACCTTTCGTGCGGGTCGGAACTTACCCGACAAGGAATTTCGCTACCTTAGGACCGTTATAGTTACGGCCGCCGTTCACCGGGGCTTCAGTCGCCAGCTTCACTAAAAGCTAACCAGCTTCCTTAACCTTCCGGCACTGGGCAGGTGTCAGCCCCCATACATCGTCTTGCGACTTAGCGGAGACCTGTGTTTTTGGTAAACAGTCGCTTGCGCCTCTTCACTGCGACCAGCTCTCGCTGGCACCCCTTCTCCCGAAGTTACGGGGCCATTTTGCCGAGTTCCTTAGAGAGAGTTATCTCGCGCCCCTCGGTATTCTCTACCACCCCACCTGTGTCGGTTTCGGGTACTGGCATTTGTGTCTTAACGAGTATAGGGCTTTTCTTGGAAGCATGACATCACCAACTTCGCTGCCGTGGCAGCTCGTACTCACGCCTTAGCTCAAGATGTTTTCTCCATCTCTCAAAGCCTCGAACGCTTGAACCAGTAACCAACATCTGGCCTGGTTAGCCTTCTCCGTCCCCCTTCTCAAAACACATCTGGTACAGGAATATTGACCTGTTATCCATCGACTACGCCTTTCGGCCTCGCCTTAGGTCCAGACTAAC
>CACBGC010000071.1 GCA_902538695.1 uncultured Synechococcaceae cyanobacterium
TACAGGTAGTGCTTTAGTAGTTTTTTACATGTAAGTTTATCTATTCTGGAATAATTTTGAAATTTAAAGTTTATGAGTAAAAATCTTATTTTTTGATTTTAAGTGTTTTTGGTAATTTCACTTGTTAAAAATGTCCTGCACAGTATGATTCGTAAGAACTTTGCTAGTAAATAGCTTTAATGATTGAATTAACTTTACTTACGCTTTTGAACTATGTTGGGGATAATTTCTGTGAATATAGAGATCTAGGTCATGATAACTATAAATCTTTACTTCTTTCCTACAGTGATGCAAGTAATAGATTTGGACCATTAGAGGTTAAAAAGGTTATTGAGAGGTCAGAAAATTTTAAAGTTACGGCTGTAGCTATTGCTGCAATTAAGTGCCCTCAGCATATAGTTAAGTAATGAAGTTTGAATTAAAAACTGAAAATGACAATTGTTCAAAATTATTTTCACAATCTTTCAGTATTGTTTTTTTTCTAAGTTTAATAATTATCCTTTTTGATGTTGCACTCAAATTAGGAATCATATCTAGAAATCATAAAATTGAATACAATTGTAGGGTTTTATCTGTTGAAAAATCGAAACCTCATTTTAAGAAATTATCTAGGCTTTCTAATCTGAAAAGTAAACAACAAATTTGGGAATTTTGCAGGGAGTTTATTAAATAATAGTTAGCTTGATGCTGAAGAATAGAATCTTAATGCAAATAACCAGAACTTTCTTGAAGTAATAAGAAATACTGCAGCAACAATAATTTCAAGTAATATTTTCCACAACTGAGATAGTCCTAGAAAAACTTCAGAAGGAATTGTAGTTATAAATGCAATAGGAATGAAAATACTAAAAAAAATTCTTAAAGAAAATGAAAATGAATTTAGAGGAAATCTTCCAATATAAAGAAATGATCTTAATACTTCTATTGCATTCCAAGTCTTAACAAACCAAATAGTAGTAGTAGAGATAAAAAACCATAAGCTATATAAAATAGAAATCGAGCAGCTTATAGTAATCAATGATAAGGTTAGAAAACTTAAATTTAAATTTATTTGATTTATTCTTATGCAGTAGGATAACAAGAAAAATCCAAGCATTATTTCTAAAAATCCAGATGGATTTATTTTTTTTAATGAAATAAAAAATTGACTATCAATAGGTTTTAAAAGTACGAAGTCTAATGTTCCTTCTCTTATATGTTTAACTATTTCTGTAAGGTTAGGATTAAACCATGTATTCGATATTCCATTTAAAATTGTATAAATGCCTTGAATTATTAGTGCCTGTTCAAATTTCCACCCTCCAATATAACCATTATTTTGAAAGAAAATTGATAATAGAAAAATACTCCCTATTAAACTTAAAATTGCAGTAATTAAATCAACCAATATATTTGTTTTATACTCCAATTCAGAAGCTAAAGAAGTGTGTAAGAATTTTTTATAAACTTTTAGATATTTTCTTAAATTCATGACCCCATAGCTGTATATTTTTTAGTTCCTCTAGACCAAATTTTCTTAAATAATGGGAAAAGTAAAAAAATCCATAGAATTTGCATACTTAAGCCTCCACTAATATTTGTTTCATTACCTGATAGTAAGTTCGCAGGGAAATCGATTAGATATGGAAAAGGAGTTAAATAAATCCAAGATTTAACATACGGAGGAAATGAAACTACTGGAGCTAAAAGACCTGATAGAAATAAAGTTGGAATAAATAACAATCTTTCTATCGATGAGGCTTTCTCAGTCCAGAAACATAGACATGCAACTATTGACTGAATTAAAAATTGAATTAAGAAGGATAAGAAAGTAGATATTATCGATAAAAATAAAATACCTAAATTTGGAATCCATATACTTTCTGGATTAAAAATAAAGAAGAAAAATGCGATTATTAGTGCGAAAGGAAATCTTGTTAATTGTTCAGCAAGGTGTTGTGCCAAATATCTGAAAAATGGATTTAATGGTTGGATTAAATACGGAGATACTTTCCCCATAAGAGAATCCTCTTCAAAACTAAATACAACCCAAACTACAGAAAACTGTCTTACAAAAAAAGCACATAAGAAATACCTAGAGAGCATAATATCACTTATGTTTATGGATTCATTGAGATTATTATTTGTCCAAATGTTTAACATGAAAAAAGGAATTATCCCTGAAATTGCCCATAATGCTATTTCTACCCTATATTCCAACATGTTTGAATATTGGACTTTCAACAAGGTATATATTTTACGGTTTATCAATTTAGATATCATAATCTTTGCTAATTAAAACCCTTCCAATAATTTCATCTATAGGGGGTTCATTTATAAAAAGGTCTTCAATATCAAAATTATTTAGGATAGTCTTTAGTGAAGAGGTAATAGAATTGTTTTCAATTTTTAAAGTGATTTCATTCTTTATTTTATTTTTAACAGTTAAACCAGAATTTTCTAATTTTATTGCATCCTCTTCGGAGCGACAAACTA
>CACBGC010000072.1 GCA_902538695.1 uncultured Synechococcaceae cyanobacterium
CGATTGCGAAGAAATATATGAACAGGGGATTATCATTTCAAGATTTAATACAAGAAGGAAGTTTAGGTCTAATCAGGGCCGCAGAAAAATTTGACCATGAAAAAGGCTATAAATTCTCTACTTATGCTACTTGGTGGATTCGTCAAGCAATTACTAGAGCAATAGCAGACCAAAGTAGGACCATTAGATTGCCAGTTCACTTATATGAGACAATTTCCAGAATCAAAAAAAAACCACAAAGGTTCTTAGCCAAGAATTTGGAAGAAAGCCTAGCGAAGAAGAAATAGCCGAGAGTATGGAAATGACAATTGAAAAATTAAGATTCATAGCTAAAAGTGCTCAGCTACCTATTTCTTTAGAAACTCCAATAGGAAAAGAAGAAGACTCAAGACTCGGAGACTTCATAGAGGCTGACATCGAAAACCCAGAGCAAGATGTTTCTAAAACTTTATTAAGAGAAGACTTAGAAGGAGTTTTAGCAACTTTAAGTCCAAGAGAAAGAGATGTGCTTAGGCTGAGATATGGGATTGATGACGGAAGGATGAAAACTCTTGAAGAAATAGGACAGATTTTTGATGTAACAAGAGAGAGAGAATCAGACAAATAGAAGCAAAAGCTCTTAGAAAGCTGAGACATCCAAATCGAAATGGGGTTTTAAAAGAATATATAAAATAATAATAGTTAAATATAATTTTCAGCTTTGAAAAGTTGCAAAAGAATAGCTTAAAATAAATCCGACTTAATTTAATCCAAACTCAAAATAATATTTAATGACTAATTTTAAACTGAGAATAGCTAGTAGAAGAAGTAAACTAGCAATGGTTCAAACTTTATGGGTTAAAGATCAACTAGAAAAAAATATTCCCAATTTAGAGGTATCTGTTGAAGCCATGGCAACTCAAGGAGACAAAATTCTTGATGTAGCTTTAGCAAAAATAGGCGACAAAGGCTTATTTACAAAAGAACTTGAAGCACAAATGCTAGTAGGCCAAGCAGATATAGCAGTACACTCTCTTAAAGATTTACCAACAAATTTACCCAGTGGCCTTAAATTAGGATGCATAACAAAAAGAGAAGACCCTGCTGATGCTTTAGTAGTAAACAAAAAAAATGATTGTTTCAAATTAGAAACTTTACCAGCAGGTTCAATTGTGGGGACAAGCTCTCTTAGAAGACTTGCACAATTAAGAAATAAGTATCCACATCTTGAATTTAAAGATATTAGGGGAAATGTGATTACAAGAATAGAAAAATTAGATGCCGGTGAATTTGATTGCATAATTCTCGCTGCAGCTGGTTTAAAAAGATTGGGCTTTGAATCAAGAATTCACCAGATTATTCCAAATGAAATTTCCCTTCATGCTGTTGGGCAAGGAGCACTGGGTATTGAATGTAAATCTAATGATAAAAAAATTTTAGAGATTATAAATGTCTTAGAAGACCAACCCACTAGTCAAAGATGTCTAGCTGAGAGGGCTTTTTTAAGAGAGCTTGAAGGGGGATGCCAAGTTCCAATAGGTGTCAATAGTAAAATTCAAAATGAACAACTTTGCCTTACAGGGATGGTTGCATCTCTCGATGGAGAAAGGCTTATTAAAGATCAGTATATTGGCAATATTAATAATCCTGATGAAGTAGGTAAAGAACTTGCTAAAAAACTGAAGCTCCAAGGTGCCGACGTAATACTAAGCGAAATATTTGAACAATTTAGAGAAAAATAAAATTAGTTAATTTACTAATTTAGGATCAATTTCTTTTTTATATCTATCTTCACAATCTTTAATTACTTCAATAGCTTCCTCTATCCCAAAAAAACCATTTACTGTACATGTCCCTGGTTTTTTTAGATCTTTGTAATGTTCCCAATAATACTTAGTTTCTTTTAGCCAATGCTCTCCAAGATCTTTAAAACTTAAGATATGATCCATTCTTTTATCATCTGCCAGAACTGCTATTACCTTATCATCCACCTCTCCACCATCATCAAATTTCATCACACCAATAATCCGTGCCTCGACAACGGATCCGGGTATTAACGGCTCAGTTACTCCAACAATTTCTATATCAAGCGGGTCTCCATCTTCATCCCATGTCCTTGGTATACACCCATAAGCGAATGGATAAGCAAGTGATGAATAACCCACCCTATCAAGTTTAAGATGACCCGTTTCTGTAATTAATTCATATTTATTTATTGTATTAGAATTCAATTCAACAATAGTATTAACTATTGAATTTGAGCTATCAGTGAAAGCATTTAGTATATGCAATAAATTAGGTGTAACCCTACTTGGGGGTTGATTAAGATTTGCCATCAAAAAATTATTTTTGTTTATCTTACATCCTCGCACTCAAACAAATTCTTTAAAAGTAATGTTTCAGCAAAAATCATCTATTTTAGACCGTAAATGATTAATAAAATAATTTGGCGATAGTTCTTCATTTGTGACAGCTCTTACCAACTC
>CACBGC010000073.1 GCA_902538695.1 uncultured Synechococcaceae cyanobacterium
GCAATATTTTCTTCGATGGAATTATCAGTAATGAATATTGATTGTGGGACATGTGAAATAATTGATCTCCATTCATATATAAACTCTTCTTCAGAATTCCCATAAAGATTTTTACCATTGATTATTATTTCTCCTTCTGAGGGTTTAAGTAAACCCATTATTATATCAATAAAGGTTGATTTCCCTGATCCAGTTGATCCGATAATGCCTATTTTTTCTCCTCTACAAATTGTCAGATCTATATTATCTAAAATATTTTTTTGATTCTTTCCAAAATTAAAATATAAATTTTTAAATTCAATTTTTTCAAACTCTAATTCTTTTTTTGCTTTAAGATTTACGTCTTTTTCTATCTCTTCTTTATCCGGAAAATATAACGTTTTAAGAACTTTTTCTAAAGATGCTTGAGCATAGTATATATCGCTATAAGAAGAATAAATATTATTGATGGATGGTATTAATTTTTGAGAACCATATGCTATTACTCCAATATATGAAATTGTATTTTCTAATGTCACTCCCTGCCTGCTTAAAATAAATAAATATATTGATAAAGCAACAATTCCGATTGATTCTATTAGATATCTTGGTATCACAGTTAAAAAAATAACCTTAGATGATTTATCTCTTAATTTCCTATTTAATTTTTTGAATATTTTTGAATAAAAAATTTGATTATTGTCCAGTAAAACATTTCTTATATTTCCAATACTTTCAGAAATCAACCTAATTTGAATATCCCAAGCATCAGTAATGAATTTCCCTGCAATTTTTAGAGTTTTCTTTACCTTGAAATTGAATAATGCATAAAATGAAAAGACTAATAGAAAAGATAATATTGATAATTTCCAGTTAACCAACAATAAACCAATAACCACTCCTAAAGATATAAATATAGATGTTGCAATTTGGAGAATATTTCTTACTGTATCTCCTACTCTAAGGGAATCAACAGTTAAAAGACTAACAACTTCACTACTATTTCTCTCTAAATGAAATTTATATGGTTGATAAATTACATTTTGATATATGAGTGTGGCGATATCATTATCGGCTTTTGCCACAATTCTAAGTGAATACCAAATTGAAAAAGTTCTTAGAAATAATGTATTCAATGTAATAAATATTAGTAAAATTACGTTTCGTTCTAGATTGGAATATTGATTAGGAAAGATTTTATTAAGCATGTTAAAAAATGCATAATTGCTATTTGTATCACTGGTAATTGAGGATATTGTCTCTTTAACTACTAATAAACCAAAAAGTTCAGAAAAACTCAAAACTACAAGAATTAAAATTACTGATAGGATTTCTAGATTTCTTCTTAAAGAAAATTTCTTTAATAAAAATAATATTATTTTTGCTATTCTCATATAATTTATAGTTATTTAGTAATTATAAATTATGATTTACATCATTACTTTCATAATTAAAGATTTTAATTTACTAAAAATTTAAGATTAAACTAATAAGAATTTAATTTGGATTTAAATATTTTGCAGCAAATTAAAGGCATTTTACTTAAATGTTTTTTCAAGTTTTTTACATAAACCATCTAAAGTTGGTAATTTATTGAATAATGGCTCCTGAAGAATACTCTTATAAAGATTGTTATCATTATCAATCTTTATTATTGATTCAACTAAAGAATCCATATCTGAATAGTCAATCAAGTTTAAACAGCAATTTTTATTAAAATCCTGGCCATACAAATCATCTGAGTAATATATTGGTATATTTCCTGCGACTTTAGCGTGTAAAAGTTTTTCCGTATACCAACCTCCAGGGATGGCATTTTCAAAACATATTGAGAATTTATATTCGCTAATCACTTTCATTTTTTCAAGTTCGCCAGCATGATTAATTTTTTGCGGAATTTGCTTTTCATGGCATTTTCCATAGCAATCAATTTTTTTATATTGTGTTAACTTTTCAACCATATCTAATCTATTTTTATAGGGGACACTAAAAACTGCGCTACAGAATTTTTTTTTCTCCTTTAAAGAAAAAGGGTTATCTTCATTTAGATAATTAAGAGGTATTAACCAACCAGGGTTACCCCAAGATGAAGTATTAAACCAATCAATATAAAACATCCATAAAGGTATTCTAATATTTTTTAAGTTATATTCTTCATAAAAACTTGTTATTGAATAATCACACTCATTAAAATTTGGTCTAGGCGCACTTTCTCCATTAAAAAAAATTTTTCTACAATTATTGAAATTTTTATTTTTTTCTCCAAAAATATTGTATATGAGATAGTCACAATTTCTTGGTCTAGTGATTTTAATATCATCAAAAACTTCTCTAAATAGATAAGTAAGGAAATTGTTTT
>CACBGC010000074.1 GCA_902538695.1 uncultured Synechococcaceae cyanobacterium
AAAGAATTGTAAAACAAGTATAAAAATCAAAGGAGGAACAACCCAACTTAGAATAGTTGAGAAGAAATTAGGTTTTTTGGGAGGTGCAGCAGCGAATTCCACTCCTTTGCTTTCTAACCTTTGCGGAAGGTCCATATCAAAAATTGGGGTTGTTGCTAAAACAGATGGGGCGCCTTCTTCAGCTCCATTTAACTCATATCTAATTTGTTCTTGAGTGATATATGCACGTTTAACTTCACCATCATTAACCTGATCTATGAATAAAGAATAAGGAACCCTGGGGATTTGCATATTTTGATTAGGGAAGAGGCTACTAAATAGAAGTAATGCGCCAACTCCTATCAAAATGATATTTACAATTCCAAATTTTCTATTAGGTTGATTATCGTCTTGTCTTATTGGCATAGTTATGAACAATTTTGAACTTATTATAAACTAAACGAAGAGATTCCGTATCTGTATTGTTTTTTTTGGGTAAGAACCGTACGGTACTTTGACCCATAGAAATAATTATATAAATTAATTTTTAAGTGAACTCTTTATACATATATCATTGCCAATCAAACTAAATTGAGAATCACTTAATTTAATAATTTCATGCATTTCTTTAAATTCAAAGTCCCCAAAAGGATTCATACTATTTTCTCCACCTAAAATTTTTGGAGCAATAAAAGTAATAATTTCCTGAATACAATTAGATTTAATAGCGGCGGTAGCCAATCTTGGGCCACATTCCCAAAGAACTTTATTACACCCTCTCTTAGCAAGTATTTTTGAAATTAACTCTGGATCATCCGATGATACCTTTTCAATATCCACAAATTCTGGAATCCTTGTGAGGTAATTTTCATTGGCTGTAGAAGAATCATAAATAACTAAAGTTTTTGCCTTATTACAATCCCACAGGTTTGAGTTTGAAGGAAGATCTAAACTTTTAGTGAAAACAACTCGCAAAGGCTCAGGATTTTTTGAACCTCTAGTAGTCAAAAGTGGGTTATCATTTCTTAATGTGTTTCCACCAATTATTATTGCATCAAATTCTGCTCTAAAAGAGTGTACAAGTGACCTTGATTTTTCATTAGTAATCCATTTACTTTTTCCATTTTTTAAAGCTATTCTTCCATCAATACTCATTGCCCATTTAAGAACACCAAATGTCTTTTTTGTAATATTTCTATGAATGAAAGCCTTATTTAAATCTAAGGATTCTTTTTTGCATAATCCTAAGTGAACTTGTATTCCAGCTTCTTTCAACAGCTTAACACCTTTACCAGAGACTCTTTTATCAGGGTCTTCAATAGATATAAATACCTTTTTTATCCCAGAAGATATCACCTTATCTACACATGGAGGTGTTTTGCCATGGTGGCAGCAAGGTTCAAGATTTACATACATTGACCCCTCTTTGGCATCTTTTTTTAAATTATTAAAAGCCATTGCCTCAGCATGTGGCATGCCAGCCTTGTAATGAAAACCTTCTGAAATAAGGTTTCCATCTTTATCAAGTATCACTGCTCCCACCTTAGGGTTAGGACTTGTAGTATTTTTGCCTAAAGAAGCCAAAAAAATGGCTCTTTTCATCCATTTTGTATGGCTTACATTTTTTTCAGACATCTCTAAAAATCAAATTCAGTTTATTGATCTCCACTCTTTAACAACGAAGGGAGGAACTGGTAACTCAGAAAAAACTCCTGATAAAGATAATCTTAATGGTCTATTTTTATCTAAATTTTTAATCAATTCATCAAGATCAAATTCTGCTGCAGCTTGTCTTCCATCATTTGCTAATTCCACGTTAAGTAATGTTTTATCATCTAAAAGCCACTGTTTTCTTCCTGATTCAACCCTCAAGTCAGTGGGATGATCAATCCTTAGATTTCCTGGATATCCTATTACTCTCAAGATCAATTTATCTTCAAAAAAAGGGGATTTATAAGCTACTAATTGCCAAGTTTCAAAGTCCAAGTCCCTTAAAAACTCACTGCTAGCATTCATTAATTCCCCATTTATTTCTGTTTCTGAAATTTCTGCAGATACTTTTAATGGGTTAAAAATAAAGGATATTAGTAAAAGTAAAGGTAATATTCCTTTTAAAAAAATATTTTTATTTGATTTTGTAATTTTCTTCATTTTCAGAATCCATCAGGGCATCAAGAGTTACAGCTGTTCTTACAATAGCTTGATATCTTTTGATTATTTTACGATTTTTTTCTATAACTCGAGATAAATTCAAAGTGTCTTTCTCAGAATAGCTAGATGTTAAAT
>CACBGC010000075.1 GCA_902538695.1 uncultured Synechococcaceae cyanobacterium
TTAAAAAGCCGCGAAATGGTTACTACAATTAATCTCAAATAAATTTTCTGAAAAATATTGGATAAAGAATTTCTTGTTGAGTGATTAAAATCCAAAAATCCTGCCCTTCCCTTATCCTTCAAAATATCAAAAACTTTTTTTATTCCTTCTTCAACATTATTTAAGTTTCTAAGTCCATATGACATGCAAATCCCATCAAAATTTTTTGAATAATCATTAATTTCTAATACATCTTTAATTTCCCACTTAATAAATTTATTTTTTTTAAGCTCTGATTTTTTTTTTGCAATATTTAAAATATCCTCTGCACTGTCAATCCCAGTAATTGAACCCCTTGGACTAACTCTCTCAGAAATTAAGAATGCTAAATCTCCAGTTCCACAGCATAAATCAGCCCAATCTTCGCCATTTAAAGGTTCCAATAAATTAACTAATTTCCTTTTCCATAATCTGTGCAGCCCAAAACTTAATAGATTATTTAAAAAGTCATATTTATAAGAAATTTTATTAAATATATTTTTAACTTCGATAGTTTTTGTGAATTTCATTTTTAAATTTTTAACTTATTTTTTTGTATTGAATTAAATTTTTTATTCATATGGTCTAATTGGAAGATTTTTTTCGAGAAGGAAAGTTTTTATTTCTTGTAGAGTAAGTTTCTTATCATGAAGTAATGATGCTAAAAGTGCGGCAGATGCCCTTCCTTCATTGAAAACATCATAGATATCTTCTAAACAACCTGCACCTCCGGAAGCAATTACTGGGATATCAACAATATTTGCAACAGATTCTGTCAAATTTAGATCATATCCATTCTGTGTTCCATCACCATCCATTGAAGTAAGCAATATTTCCCCTGCGCCTAACTCCTCCACTTTCTTTGCCCAACTTAATACATCTATACCAGTATTTTCTCTCCCTCCTCTCACATATACCTCCCACTCACCAACCTTATCAACTTTTCTTCGAGCATCAATTGCTATAACTATGCATTGATTACCAAATTCTCTAGAACTTTCAGAAATTAAATAGGGATTTCTTACGGCTGAGGAATTCAAACTCACTTTATCCGCTCCTGCTCTTAAAAGATCATTAATAGAAGAAACAGAATCTATACCTCCACCTACTGTAAAAGGAATTTTTACTGATTTTGCTGTCCTAGAAACAAGGTCAACTAATGTATTCCTATTTTCCAAGCTTGCTCTAATATCTAAAAATACCAATTCATCTGCGCCTTCATCAGAGTACCTACAAGCCAATTCAACAGGATCACCTGAGTCTCTCAAGTTAACAAAATTTACACCTTTAACTACTCTGCCATTGGCGACATCTAAACAAGGAATTAAACGAAGAGCTACCATTTTAGTAAAAATTGTCCAAATGCTGTTAATCTTGCATAATAGCTTCCATTTTACCTCTTATGGCTGAAACAAAATTATTACCCAAAATTGGTAGTAAAATTAAAATTAACATTAACAAAGTAAAAGATAGACTACCAGCTAAATTAATTGATCAAATATCCTCTAATCCGAAAGCCGTAATAACAGGCTATAAAATGACAGACGGCAGGAGTATTGGGATCACCGCAAAATTTCAGAATGGTGAGCAAAATTGGTTTTTCCCAGAAGAAATTGAGAAAGGTTAAAGAGTAAAGTGAATGATCCAAAACAACTATTAGGAATTAAGGGTGCCTCTGAAACATCAAGCATATGGAAACTCCGCGTACAGTTAATGAAACCCATAACGTGGATCCCTTTGATATGGGGGGTTATTTGTGGAGCGGCTGCAAGTGGGAATTTTGAATGGACATTTAGTAATGTTCTAGCTTCATTGGCATGTATGTTGATGAGTGGACCACTTTTGGCTGGCTATACCCAAACCATAAATGATTTTTTTGATAAAGAAATTGATGCAATTAATGAACCAAATAGACCAATTCCTTCTGGTAAAATTTCAATTAAAGATGTAAAAATACAAATCTGGGTATTACTTATAGCTGGTTTAATAGTTGCTTTTCTATTAGATTTATATGCTAAGCACAGCTTCCCCTCCGTCTTACTTTTGGCATTGGGAGGTTCCTTTGTTAGTTATATATATTCTGCTCCACCACTCAAATTAAAACAGAATGGTTGGCTTGGAAATTATGCATTAGGAGCATCTTATATAGCTTTACCTTGGTGGGCAGGACAAGCCTTGTTTGGGAAATTAACTATCGTGACGGCAATACTAACACTTGCTTATAGCCTCTCAGGA
>CACBGC010000076.1 GCA_902538695.1 uncultured Synechococcaceae cyanobacterium
TTTTCCATTGCCAAGGATTTTTAAAGGAAATTTGGGCTTGAAGATTAATCCTTTCTTAACTAGTGAGTCTAGGTTAACAGTATCGTTATCTTTGAAATCATTTAATTTTTCTAAATTAATTATGGAAAAGTTCTTTTGATTAATTATTTCAAAGTGCTTTAATTTTGGAACTCTTCTATATAAAGGCATTTGGCCACCTTCAAAACCTGGACGTGTAGGTCTTCCAGAACGTGACTTTTGTCCTCTCATTCCAAAACCACATGATGCACCCTGACCGGCTGCAATTCCTCTACCCTTTCTTAATTTTTTCTTTCTCGAGCCAGAGTTTGATTTAAGTGTATTTAATGTTGAAGTCATAATTTTAAGAATAGAGCTGTTCAAGTGAGATGCCTCTCTCCCTAGAGGCAGATTTATGTGTTCTTAATTGAGAAAGAGCTACCATAGCTGCTCTAGCATTATTCAAAGGTGTTTTACTACCCAATCTTTTTGCTAAAACATTTTTTATGCCGGCTAATTCTAAAACAGTTCTTATTGAACCACCAGCAATTACCCCTGTACCTGGGGCAGCTGGTCTAATTAGAACATTCGCAGCACCATCTCTACCTAAAGATAAAGTCGGTATTGAATTATTTGGGGTTAAAGGAACCCTAACAAGATTCTTTTTACCATCTGAAACTCCCTTTCTCACCGCACCAATAACATCCCCTGCTTTACCAACTCCAACTCCAACTTGACCTTTTTCGTTACCCACCACAACAATTGCTCTAAAACTCATTTTTTTCCACCCTTAACAGTCTTAGAGACGCGTCGAATTTGAACAACTCTTTCTTGCCAATCAGAATCTCTCTCAAGATTTTTTGAATCACCTCTTCTATTTCTTTTTCGATCATTACGATTATTCTTTTTTTGTTCTACGGGCGTAGCTCCAGGAACATTATCGTTCTTGGATTGAATTTCTTGTTTTGTTGGAGTGTCAGTCATAGTAAAAAATTAAGAGTTAGAATTCTAGGCCAGCTTCACGAGCAGCATCTGCAAGTGCCTTTACTCTACCGTGATATAAATTACCTCCACGGTCAAAAATTACTTGCTTAATACCTTTTTTTATTGCTCTCTTTGCTAATAGTTTTCCAACAATGGAAGAAGAATTACAATCAGATGGTAATTTCTCAGATTTTTCTCTTAGTTCTTTATCAACAGTTGAAGCTGAGCAAATAGTTGTTTGAGCGCTATCATCTATAACCTGAGCATAAATATGGTTATTAGAGCGAAAAACAGACAATCTTGGACGAGATGCATCTCCAATTAAGAATCTCCTTAATCTTCTATGTCTTTTTTGGGTTTGTAGTTTCCTGGAAAGTTTGGTCATTTTTTTAATTGGAATTATTTTTTGCCAGATTTACCAGCTTTTCTGAGAATTCTCTCATCATGATATTTAATTCCTTTACCTTTATATGGTTCTGGAGGTCTAATTGATCTGATTTTTGCTGCTTCATTACCAACAATTTCCTTATCAATTCCAGATACAGTAACGTTTGTATTACTCTCAACCTTGTATGTTATACCATCAGGGGGGATCATTTCTATAGGATGACTATATCCTGCACTAACAACTAGATTTTTACCTTTTACTTGTGCTCTCGATCCAACGCCTACAATTTCAAGTTTTTTTGAAAAACCTTGACTAACCCCTTCAACCATATTTGCAATCAAAGCTCTACATAAACCATGTCTTTGCCTTGAGAATATTTTGGTAGTAGTGGGACTTACGACAACAGTATTATCTTTTTTATCAAAACTAACTCCTTCTGGCATCTGGCGTTTTAACTCACCCTTAGGACCTTTAACTGTAACTGTTAATCCATCAAAATCAACAGATACTTTATCTGGTATTAGTACTGGTGTTTTTCCAATTCTTGACATGATTAATCCTCCTTAATAAACATAGCAAAGTACTTCGCCACCTATACCTTGCTTCCTAGCATCACGATCACTCATAACACCTTTAGAAGTTGATATAATAGCAACCCCGAGACCTCCAAGCACTTTTGGTAAAGCTCTAGTGTTTTTATAAATTCTCAAACCAGGTTTACTAACTCTTTGCATGGATCGAATAGTAGGGAATTTATTCTTGCCACTATATTTCAGACCAAGTATTATTTGTGACTTATAGCCTTCACCTTCTTCATTAATATCAGAAATGAAACCCTCTTTTTGAAGCACTTTTGCAATGCTT
>CACBGC010000077.1 GCA_902538695.1 uncultured Synechococcaceae cyanobacterium
TTAATCGTTTCATCACGATGGCTTTTCTTATACCATTGGCGAATTCTATTTTTAGCAGTTGGCGTAACTACAAAGTTCAGCCAATCCAAGCTTGGAGTAGCATTATTACTTGTCAAAATTTCTATGAAGTCACCATTTTGAAGTGCTGTAGATAATGGAGAAAGCTTTTCATTAATTCTTATTCCATTACAGTGATTTCCAACTTCAGAATGGATTCTGTAGGCGAAATCTATCGCGGTAGATCCTTTCCTTAAACCAACAACATCTCCTTTTGGAGTGATTACAAATACTTCTTCATCAAATAAATCTTCTTTAATTGAAGCTAAATAATCATTATGATCCCTTTCATTACCTTCTTGTTGCCATTCTACTAATTGTCTTAGCCAATTAAATCTCTCGGCATTACTTTTAGCAGGAGAACCACCCTCTTTATATTGCCAATGAGCGGCAATACCATATTCAGCAATTTGATGCATCGAAGTAGTTCTAATTTGAACTTCAATAGGTCGATGTCTTCCAATCACAGAAGTGTGTAAGGACTGATATCCATTGGGTTTTGGTAATCCTATATAGTCTTTAAATCTACCTGGAATTGGTTTGAAAGTATCATGAACAACTGCTAAAGCTCTATAACAACTATCTGAATTGTCCACGATAATTCTTAGGGCAGCAACATCATAAATCTCGTGAAAATGCTTTTGTTGTCTTTCCATTTTGCTCCAAATGCCATAAAGATGTTTTGGCCTTCCTGTTATTTCAAAATTTTTCAAACCTGCTGAAATCAAGTTTTCCTTCATAAGATTCAAAGTTACTTTTAATCTTTTTTCTCTATCACTTCTTTTAACGGCGATTTGATCTTTAAGATCTAGATATTCTTTAGGCTCTAGGAATTTAAAAGCTAAATCTTCTAATTCCCATTTAAATCTGTTTATTCCTAGTCGATTAGCTAATGGTGCATAAATCTCTCTTGTTTCTCTCGCTATTCTTAGTTTTTTCTCATCATTTAGCCATTCAATTGTTCTCATGTTATGAAGTCGATCGGCAAGTTTAACTAAGACAACTCTGATATCGCTGGCCATAGCCAAAAACATTTTCCTAAGATTTTCAGCTTGTGCTTCAGTCCTGTTGTTAAAGTGAATGCCGCCTAATTTTGTTACACCCTCTACAAGTATTTTTACTTCTAATCCAAAATTTGTTTCTATTTCGGATAAATCAATGCCAGTATCTTCAACTACATCATGTAAAAGGCCTGCAGCAATAACAGATGAACTAGCACCTATTTCTTTAAGGAGATTTGCAACAGCAACCGGGTGGATAATGTATGGCTCGCCGCTCGCACGGAATTGTCCATCATGAGCTTTATAAGCAAGTTTAAAAGCCTTTACTATAAGGTTTTGATTCTCATCAATTTCTTTATTTGATTTTTCAAAATTATGAATATCTTTAAGAAGCCAATCGGGAATCTTTATTTGATAATTCAAAGATTCACTTTCATATTTTTTATTTTCAGGCAAAATAGTTTTGGAAACTTCAATTTCGTTTTTTTCTTTTGAATTTGCAGCTGCCTCGGACATTTTATATTGCTTTAGATGTATTTTATTTATGTCTAGAAAAATTTGCTATAAATCATGGAAAAAAATAAAGAAAAAATTATTGTAGTTAAAAATCTTACTGTTAAATATGGTCTAAAACAGCAACCTATTATCAAAAATTTTAATTTGGAAATAGATAGTGGAGATCATTTGGCCATAATAGGACCTTCTGGATGTGGAAAGACCACTTTTGCAAAAACATTAGTAAATATATTGCCTGCAAAGGCTACTTCTAAAGGGTATCTATCGATTTCTAATGTAGATCCTAGGAAAATTAACAACAAAGATGCACAATTATTTAGAAGAAAGAATTTTGGATTTATTTATCAAGACTCTATAAAAAAACTTAATCCGCTAATGAGAGTTGGGGATCATTTATATGAATTATTTAAAACACATGATCAAACTAAATCATCTTTAGCTATTAAAAAATTAGTAAGAGAAGTTTTTCAAAAAGTCGGAATTGAAGAAAGTAGACTTGAATCTTTCCCACATCAATTTAGCGGCGGAATGAGACAGAGAGTTTCTATAGCAATGGCACTTGCTTTGAAACCTAAATTATTAATAGCTGATGAACCTACAACAAGCTTAGATACCAAAACAAGTTTTGAAATTATGCAAGAAATAATTCATCTATGT
>CACBGC010000078.1 GCA_902538695.1 uncultured Synechococcaceae cyanobacterium
ATTCATGCTATATCTCTATTCCAAATAAATTAGACAATATTATGAATGATTCATTTGTTTCTACCAACCAGAACACAGAAATAGATTCTATTAATTCATATTTTGAGTGTATTACTGAATGCAGTATTGTGGATGGTCATCAAGAATGTATTACTCGTTGTTTAGAAGTTCATTTAAAGGGGGGGGAGCAAAATGAATAAAAAAAATTCACCTCAAAGGAAAACAACTTTAAAATGGAACTCAAATGGAGAGCTTTCAGAAATTGATATGTTAAGAATTTTAGAAAAGATATCATCTCATGATCTTAATCAATGTGAATTAACATGCGATTCTGATACAAATTAAGTTGTTTTTTAAATATATTTACCAATACTGCTGATAAAAAATGCAGCTTATCGAATTTTTATAAGATATCAATTTTAATTAAACAGATTTCAATAAAGATTTAGAACATTTCGAAATATCTTAGATTTTATTTTAAAAAATTAATTTAAGAACTCCTAGTTTTTTTTGAGAATGTTTTACTAATTTCTTTTTTTGTTAGTTGAATTGGTTTTACAAAACCTGAATCACCATGGGTTGGACAATAATAAGTCATAAGCATCCACTTTTTTTCTTCATCCATAACTAATTTTTTATAAATAATGATTAAGTTAATAGAATGGATTATGAAAAAATTGATTTTTTTTAATCTTTTTTTCTTTTTTACTTAATAGTTTATAAAAATTTTGAAGCTATTCTCACAAAATAGATATAAATACGCATGACTTTAAAAAAAAATCCTGCTATTTATAAATAAATTCAAAATTATACATGTCTCTAGAATCTATATTGATGGTAGTTGCTCCAATCTGTCTTTTTACCGTAGGAGTTATTGTTTTACCTATTTTAGTAAAGCCCCGTAAACAATCTGGTTTACCAAAGAGGTATATACGTGGTCTTTAAATTAATTAAGCTTTAAAGAAGAGCAAAGACTGATAGCATAAAAAAGAAGTAAATAAATAATTAATAAGATAAAAGAATAAAAAAAAAATTTTTGGTACGAATAATTTTATTTGAAGATGAAATTAAAATCTTAAAAACTTTATCAAAAAAAAATTATAAATTTTTTTTCATTATGAGATCCTGTGAGGGATAATAGAATTTATAAATGCACTTTTATTTAAAAAATTCTTAACCAAAAAAAATTTGAGTAATTTAAAATTTTCAGGTCTTAAAGGCCAAGCGCTTGTAATAGAGGATAAAGATATTCCAAGCATAAAAGAATTTCAGGATGTTATCCCAGATCACTACTTTAAGTGCAATACCAAAACTTCTTTGAGGTATCTTTTACAATCAGCTTTAATCCAATCATTAGTAATTGCGATAGGTTTATCTATTCCATTTACCCCTAAAATGATCCCAATTTGGATTATTTACGCATTACTATCAGGTACTACTGCAATGGGATTCTGGGTAATTGCCCATGAATGTGGACATGGAGCATTCTCTAAAAACAAGACTTTGGAATCTATAACTGGTTATTTAATACATTCATTTCTTCTAGTCCCCTATTTTTCTTGGCAGCGTTCTCATGCAGTTCATCATAGATTCACAAATAACATAACCAATGGAGAAACGCACGTGCCTCTAGTCATTAAAGGGAATGGAGTCACAGAAAAAGTTGGCGGAGAAAAAGAATTACATTTTTCGAATTCCTTAGGTAAGAAAAATTACGGAATTCTCCAACTTATTTTACATCTAATATTTGGCTGGCCTGCTTATTTACTTACAGGAAGTACTGGGGGAGTTAAATATGGAACTTCAAATCATTTTTGGCCAATCAAGCCATTTTCTAAAGCGTTATGGCCATCAATTTGGGCCAAGAAAGTTTGGATATCAGATATTGGTGTAGGTTTGACATTATTAGGAATATTTTATTTAGTTATTAAGTTTGGATTATTTCCAGTAATTGCTCTATATTTTGGTCCTTTATTAGTGGTTAATTGTTGGTTAGTAGTTTATACCTGGCTTCATCATACTGATTCAGATGTACCTCATCTGTCAAATACAGAATTTTCCTTTATGAGAGGAGCATTTCTATCTATTGACAGGCCTTATGGTAAAGTCCTTAATTTTCTTCACCATAATATAGGTTCTAGCCATGTCGTCCATCATGTTTGTCCAACGATCCCTCATTATCATGCAAAAAAGGCAACTTTCTTAATTAAAAAAGCCTTTAAAAAAGCA
>CACBGC010000079.1 GCA_902538695.1 uncultured Synechococcaceae cyanobacterium
AATTGTCTGAGATTTAATCTTTGATTTTTTGATGGAAATGAGTTCTTCCTCATTTAGAATCGGACTTTGTAAATGAATAAAAGGTTTAGCGTCTTTAATTTCAAATGGTGTACATCTTTCTCCTAGATGCATCTCTAAACTCATTACAAGTTTTTCTCTAAGAGGGTCAATAGGAGGATTAGTAACTTGCGCAAATCTTTGCTTAAAGTAGTCGTATAAAATATGTGGCTTAGATGAGAGAACTGCTAATGGGATGTCGTCGCCCATGCAATAAGTAGGCTCTTTAGCTAATGAAGCCATTGAATCTAAGATAAGGTCATTATCTTCCGCTGAAAACCCGTATGCAGTTTGTTGTTGCAACAACTCAAGGTCTTTTAGTTTGCAGTCTTTAACCCATTCATTATTTTCAATTTTTATAGTTCTATTACTGAGAAGATTTTTATAATCATGCCTTTGAGCGGCTTCAGATTTTACTTCCCAATTTCTTAGGATTCTATGCTGATGAAAATCAACTGCCAACATTTGTCCCGGTCCTAATCGACCTTTTTCTATTACTCTTTCCTCTTCAAGATCTACTACTCCTGTTTCAGAACCCATTATTACAAAACCATCATTTGTGATTGAATATCTTGCTGGTCTTAGACCATTTCTATCAAGCGTTGCTCCGACAAAATTTCCATCAGCAAATACAAGAAGTGCTGGACCATCCCAAGCTTCTTGTAGGCTTGCAGAATATTCATAAAAAGCTTTTATATAATCTCTCTCTTCAAGTTCTGGTTGATCTCTAAATGCTTCAGGAAGATTTGGAGTTACACCTGAATATCTAAGAAGTGGTAAACAACTCGAAATTAAAATGGCTCAAGGTGCAAAACCCGGAGAGGGTGGACAATTACCTGGTCCAAAAGTTGATTCTTACATCGCAAAACTAAGAAATAGTAAACCTGGAGTAGCTTTAATATCTCCTCCCCCGCATCATGATATTTATTCAATTGAAGATTTAGCTCAACTTATCCACGACTTACACCAAGTTCATCCAAAAGCGAAAGTAAGCGTTAAACTTGTTTCTGAAATTGGCATAGGCACTATTGCTGCTGGAGTAAGCAAAGCTAATGCAGATGTAATTCAAATTTCTGGACATGACGGAGGTACAGGTGCTTCACCCCTGAGTTCTATTAAACATGCAGGTTTACCATGGGAACTTGGTGTTGCTGAGGTTCATAAATCTCTCTTAGAGAATAACTTACGCGAAAGAGTAATTTTGAGAACTGATGGAGGTCTTAAAACAGGCTGGGACGTAGTTATTGCAGCTTTACTAGGTGCTGAAGAATACGGTTTTGGTTCTGTAGCGATGATTGCTGAAGGATGCATAATGGCTCGGGTTTGTCATACAAACAAATGTCCTGTTGGAGTTGCAACTCAAAAAGAAGAATTAAGAAAAAGATTTAAAGGTATTCCAGAAAGTGTCGTCAATTTTTTCTTGTATATTGCTGAAGAAGTAAGACAGATAATGAGTAGGATCGGTGTTTCTAATATGGAAGAACTGATTGGTAATCAAGAATTTCTCTCTGCAAGAAATATCGATCTTCCAAAAACTTCTAATATTGATCTTTCTTCTTTAGTAAATGAACACTCAAGCCCTGATAGATCATGGTTAAAACATTTAAAAACTGCCCATAGTAATGGCTCTGTATTAGAAGACGAGTTTTTGTCTGATACTAAATTTATAGATACTATTAAAAATCACGAAATATTAACCAAAGAAATTGAGATAAAAAATACAGATAGAAGTGTTTGTGCGAAAATATCAGGCGAAATCGCAGAACTTCATGGCAACACTGGCTTCAATGGCGTACTCAACTTAAATTTCAAAGGATATGCAGGACAAAGCTTTGGTGCCTTTTTATTGAAGGGAATGAATGTTCAATTAATCGGAGAAGCTAATGATTATGTTTGTAAAGGAATGAATGGAGGAATACTCACAATAATTCCACCAAAAACAAATGAAGTCTCCTCCGAACAAGTCATCCTAGGAAATACTTGTCTTTATGGAGCAACAGGTGGGAAATTATTTGCATTAGGAAAATCGGGAGAAAGATTTGCGGTTAGAAATAGTGGTGCTACAGCGGTAACAGAAGGAGCAGGTGATCATTGTTGTGAATACATGACTGG
>CACBGC010000080.1 GCA_902538695.1 uncultured Synechococcaceae cyanobacterium
TAATACTTTTCTCACTAAGAACTGGTTCCGACAGAATTCTTGATTACTCAGGACTTTACCAAAAAGATCCTCTCATCACATTAGGCTTAAGCCTTTGTCTTTTATCTCTTGGAGGGTTACCTCCAATGTTGGGATTTTTTGGAAAGATATACTTGTTCTTTGCAGGTTGGGCGAATCATCAATATCTACTAGTAATTGTTGGATTAGTAACTTCAGTTATATCTATTTATTACTACATTTCAGTGATAAAAATGATGGTAGTTAAAGAACCACAGGAAGCTTCTGAAATAGTCAAATCATATCCTGAAATTAATTGGGGAATTGTAGGATTACCTCCCTTGAGGATTGCACTTTATACATGTGTCGCAGTAACTGCTCTTGGAGGAATCCTGTCCAATCCTCTCTTTAAATTAGCAAATACGGCAGTTTCAGAAACTCCTTTCTTACAAGATATTATTGCTACGGCAAACAATATTTCCTAGAAGAAATTTTTCAATAAATGTCAAAGAAAGTCGCGAGTTTAGAAAATATATCTAAAACATATGGGAAAGAGGATCTAACTGTTAAAGCATTAGACAGCATAAACTTAGAAATTTATAAAGGTGATTATTTAGCTGTAATGGGAGCTAGCGGCTCAGGCAAAAGTACAGCTATGAATATTATTGGATGTCTAGATAGACCATCTGAAGGTATTTATAAATTAAATGGAATTCCTGTTGAGAATTTATCTGATGATGAGCTCGCGGAAATACGTAACCAAAAATTAGGCTTCGTTTTTCAACAATTTCATCTTCTATCAGACGCAACTGCGCTTGAAAACGTAATTTTGCCTATGATTTATGCTGGTATTGATCCTGAACAAAGATTAGAGCGAGGTAAGAATGCCTTAAAAAAAGTTGGCCTTTCAGAAAGGATGAATAATCGTCCAAACCAACTATCCGGAGGACAACAACAACGAGTTGCTATTGCGAGGGCTATTATCAATAACCCTGCAATTTTATTGGCAGATGAACCTACTGGAGCACTAGATTCAAAAACCACTGAAGATGTATTAGATCTTTTTGACAAGCTGCATGAATCTGGAATAACTATAGTTTTAGTTACTCATGAAGATGAAGTTGCAAATCGGGCAAAAAAAATTGCCAAATTTAAGGATGGAAGAATAGTTGAATTAAAGTAAATTAAATTCAAAACCTTTTAATTACCTTCAGTTGAGATTCATTTTCAATTCTTAGATTCCCATTGGAATCAATATCTTTAATTTTCCATGTATGAGGACAAAAACCACTAGGTAAAAAACTTTTAGTAAGAAACTTATTTGCAGATTTGATCACATATTCCTTCTTCTTATTACATTCAATTGAATCATAAAAAGCTTTAAGAACTTTGGCTGTCCAATAATGTTGATTAATGTTCTTAGTTTTAAGTAATTTTGATAATGAAATACCTTCTGATGGAGTGTAATTTAAAACATTCATGCCAATTCCCACTCTTACATAGATAATTTCTTTGCCTCTTGTTATAACCCTCGGTAAAAATCCAATCAACTTTTTTGAACCAAAAAAAATATCATTTGGCCATTTCAAACAAACATTTATATTCTTTTGTCTAAGCATTTCACATAACTTAATACCTAAAGACAAATTAAATATTTGACATTCAAATTCTTTTGAAAATATTGGGTAAGCTGCACTTAACCAAATCCCGCCTTTTGGTGAAATCCAAGTTTTTGAGTTTTGGCCAACCCCTGAGAACTGTTCTCTTGCGATTATAGCTACAGGCCGATTTTTCTTTATTTCAGAATATTCAAAAAAGTTTGTTAGCTCTTTTTCGGTACTTTTACATTTTATTTTGTAATGAAGTGTCCAGGTTGGATATTGACCCTGAATTTTTTTTAAATAAAAAACTGTCTTAGCTGCAGGTCCAATAACTTTCACAAATTTTTTATTAAAACAACGAGCATCTTTTAAAAGATTAGATTAACTTTAGTCTTAATAAGTAAATTTTACAAATTGGACAAAAAGTATTTGCCAATAGTGAATAGAAGGAATCCACATCCATTAAAAATTTGTCTTGATAATTTCAAAAAATCCTGCGGAGACTTAGATAAACTTTCTAAAATCAACGAAAACTGGAAGAACTTAATCGGATTAGAACTAT
>CACBGC010000081.1 GCA_902538695.1 uncultured Synechococcaceae cyanobacterium
ATATTCCAAAGATATTCTTGAAGAAAAAGACGATGTTATAAAACAATTATCTTTTGAAAATATCTATTCGATAGAATCATCAGGTTTACAAATCATAAGTAATCATTTAATTGATGGTAAAGAATTTGAGAAAATATCAAAAAAATTTTTTAACCTAAAAAGTAATAAAGATAAATCTGCTTTTCTTTATTCAAAAGTTGATATCAAAGATGGTAATTCTAATAAAATTGAATATTTTTCTAATTTGCAGGACCTTAATTTTCTCATTAAAAATATTTTAAAAATATCAAATGAAGAATCGCTAGAAATCATAAGTCAGTCTATTCCTGAAAAAAATCCAATTATTTACAGAGAAACAATATTAAACATTCTTTAAATTAAATTTATTCAAACAAGCTTCAAAAACAATCATTTTAATTTTTTGCGAAGTTAATATCTTGTGGTTAATTAAAAATTATTTGACTATCTTTAATCTATAAGTATTTGATATTAAATTAAGCAATTGGATAGTAACAAACTAATTTTAAAACCAGGATTAGAGGGTGTCCCAGTTACTAATTCATCTATATGTGATATTGACGGCAACAAAGGTAAATTATTGTACAGAGGCTATTCCATTGAGGAACTATCCAAAAAAAGTAGTTTTTTAGAAACTGCTTACCTGTTGATTTGGGGTGAATTGCCCACAGCTATTCAACTAAGAGATTTCGAACAAGAAGTTCAGATGCATCGAAGATTAAGTTTTAGAGTTAGAGATATGATGAAATGTTTCCCTGCAACTGGTCATCCTATGGATGCTCTTCAATCTAGTGCGGCTTCTTTGGGGCTCTTCTATTCGCGAAGAGCAATAGATGATCCTAATTACATTTACAACGCAGTCATAAGACTAATAGCAAAAATACCCACAATGATTGCAGCGTTCCAACTTATTAGAAAAGGACAAGACCCAATTCAACCTAGAGATGATCTAACTTACTCATCAAATTTTCTTTACATGTTGACTGAAAAAGAACAAGATCCTATAGCTGCAAAAGTTTTTGATAGGTGCTTAATTCTACATGCCGAACATAGTTTAAACGCAAGTACATTTAGCGCTAGAGTGACTGCAAGTACTCTTACAGATCCATATGCTGTCATCGCCTCTGCAGTTGGAACCCTGGCTGGTCCATTGCATGGAGGAGCAAACGAGGATGTGATTGCGATGTTAGAAGAGATTAAAACCCCAGAAAATGCTGGGTCTTTTTTAGATAATGCAATAAAAAAGAAAAGTAAGATAATGGGCTTCGGCCACAGAGAATATAAAGTCAAAGATCCCAGAGCAATAATTCTTCAAAAACTTGCAGAAGAACTTTTTATTAGATTTGGAGCAGATGAAATGTATGAAGTTGCTAAATCACTTGAGGCAGAGGCAATACCAAGACTGGGACCTAAGGGTATATTCCCTAACGTGGATTTTTATTCTGGTCTTGTTTATAGAAAACTTGGTATTCCTCGTGATTTATTTACTCCAATTTTTGCCATATCTAGAGTGGCTGGTTGGTTAGCTCATTGGAGAGAGCAACTTGGAGCAAATAGAATTTTCAGACCATCGCAAATCTATACAGGTTCAACACCAAGAGATTGGATCAGCTTAGAAAGTAGAAAATAATATTTGCAGCTTTTCATAAAAAAACACACATATTGTTTGTGAAGAGTTAATCTATTAAGTAAATAACATAAAAATTTTGGAATACGGATTAGATCTCGAATATAGTTTTAATGAATTCTTAAAAGGTTTTGGCATTTCCAGTGAAATTGCTCATATAATATGGCTCCCTCTTCCTATGCTTTTGGTTTTGGTAGCAGCAGTTGTTGGAGTTTTAGTAACAGTCTGGCTTGAAAGAAAAATATCTGCTGCTGCTCAACAAAGAATAGGTCCAGAATATGCTGGAGCGCTCGGCGTCCTCCAACCAATTGCAGATGGTCTTAAGTTACTTGTCAAAGAAGATATTATTCCTGCCAAAGCTGATGGGATTCTCTTCACTGCAGGACCTATATTAGTTCTTGTCCCAGTGATTCTGTCCTGGCTAATTGTTCCTTTTGGACAAAACCTTTTAATAAGTAACGTTGGTATTGGAATTTTCCTATGGATTGCT
>CACBGC010000082.1 GCA_902538695.1 uncultured Synechococcaceae cyanobacterium
ATATTTTTAATTTTATATTTTTGGATTTCTTTTTCTAAATAGTTCATTGCGATCTCAATTTCCCTTCTTCTTTTTTTACCAGAGTAGTCTTGATAAATATTTGATAATTTATTTAAAACAGGTAGTACTAAATCTTTATCATTATCTTGATAAGTAATATTAAGAACGGATGTATCCCTCGAAAGTTCAATATCTAGGGCCCCTTTCCAATTTATGAACTTCATATCTGAGTTTTTAAAACCATTAGATTTTTTTTTCTTAACAAATTCAAATACTTTTAAAAGAAGGGAAGGACTTTTGAGCACCTCAACTTCAGTTTTTAATTGGTTACCTTTAGTTCCGATATTTATTCCTGCCAATTGAGCTAATCTTGAGGAGGCTAAACTACTTAAAGTTGTTGAATTATTGTTGTCAGATAAAACTATTTGAAAATTACCCTCCCAAACTTTTGGGATTGAGAATGCGTATATTGCACTTACCACAAAACTAACTAAAGAAAAACTTCCAACTATAAACTTTCTTCTTAAAGAAACTACTAAAATCTCGGATAAATCAATTCCATCATTTTCGTCATTAACTTTAAATTTATTATTTATCAGTTCACTCATTTAAAATTTTTTAAAAAAAATATTATAAAATTCTAACATTAAATAGTTGTTGATAATTATTGAAATCAAAATTGAAATTAATAAACTTTAAAGAGAGGAGTATATAATAGCTACAAGCAAAAATTTTTTAGAATTAATAAATATAAAAATCTATGTTTAAAAAGATAAAAAAAATTACTTGTATTGGGGCAGGATATGTTGGAGGTCCAACAATGGCTGTAATAGCTAATAATTGTGAATTTTTAGATATTACAGTGGTTGACTTAAATATTGAAAGAATTAATAGTTGGAATTCTGATGATTTATTAAAACTTCCAGTATATGAGCCAGGACTAGATCAAATTATCAAAAAATGTAGAGGAAGAAATCTTTTTTTCTCCAATGAAGTTGAGAAAAATATAGCTCAGGCAGACTTAATTTTTTTGTGTGTAAATACACCTGTTAAATCAAAAGGAATTGGAGCTGGTGAGGCAAGTGACTTAAAATGGATAGAGTCCTCTGCGAGACAAGTTGCTAAATATGCTCAAGGTGAAACTATTGTTGTTGAAAAAAGTACGATTCCTGTTAAAACTGCTGAAACAATAAAAACCATCCTCGATTCAACTGCTAGAGAATTTCTAATCGAAGGTAACGAAAAAAATTTTTATGTATTATCAAATCCAGAGTTTTTAGCTGAAGGTACGGCAATAAACGATTTAGAAAATCCTGAAAGGGTTCTAATAGGAGGAGATAATAATGAGGCTACAGAGGCGCTAGCTTCAATTTATAAAAATTGGATACAAGATAAGAAAATTATTAGAACAAATTTATGGAGCTCAGAACTTTCTAAATTAACCGCAAATGCATTTTTAGCACAAAGGATAAGTTCAATTAATACCATTTCAGCCTTATGTGAAAGAACAGGTGCGCATGTAAATGAAGTGAAAAAAGCAATAGGATTAGATTCGCGTATAGGTAGAAAATTTTTAAATGCAGGGCCAGGTTTTGGAGGAAGTTGTTTTAAAAAAGATATTCTTAATTTGGTTTATCTTTGTGACTATTACAATCTCAATGAAGTTGCAAATTATTGGAGAAAAGTAATAGAGATTAATGAGTGGCAACAAAAAAGAATAATAAGGTTAATTCTAGATAAACTTTTTGGTACTTTGACAAAAAAGAAAATTAGTATATTGGGTTTCGCTTTCAAATCAAATACGAATGATACAAGAGAATCACCAGCAATTAATATTTGTAAAGATTTAATAGCAGAAGGGGCGAATTTGCATATTTATGATCCCAAGGTAAGTCCGAATCAAATTGCAACTGAATTGAAAATCAATCAAACAGAGTCAGATTTAAATTCAGATTTAGGAACATGGTGTTTTGCTGATTCGATAAATGAATCAATCAAAAACTCACATTGCGTAGTAATTATTACAGAGTGGAAGGAATTCATGGAGATTGATTGGTATTTTGCTGCTAAGGAGATGTTTAAACCTGCTTGGATTTTTGAT
>CACBGC010000083.1 GCA_902538695.1 uncultured Synechococcaceae cyanobacterium
TAGATATTTTTACTGGAGGAGGAATTTCAACTTTAGGAATATTCGCATTAGGCATACTTCCCTTTATCAACGCATCAATTATTATTCAGCTTCTCACAGCTTCATTGCCTGTGCTTGAAGATTTACAAAAAAATGAAGGGGAAGCGGGAAGAAGAAAAATTGCTCAAATAACTAGATATGTTTCATTAGGATGGGGTTTTTTGCAAAGTATAATTTTTTCCTTAATTCTCAAACAATATGCTATTCAGGGGATAAGTGAAACTACATTTGTCCTGCAAACCTCCATTGCCTTAGTTACTGGATCAATGTTAGTAATGTGGTTTAGTGAAATTATTACGGAGAAAGGGATAGGACAAGGAGCTTCATTGGTAATTTTTTTGAATATTGTTTCGACTTTACCTAAGGCTCTAAGTTCAACCATTGAAAAAGCTCAAACTGGCGATAGAGGAGATGTTTTAGGTATAGCAGTATTACTTGGAGTATTTTTACTGACAATTGTTGGGATCATTTTTGTCCAAGAGGGAGCAAGACGCATTCCTATTGTTAGTGCAAAAAGGCAGATAGGAAGTTCAACACTACTTCCTACAAGGCAAAGTTATTTACCTTTGAAATTAAATGCAGGAGGAGTCATGCCTATTATATTTGCATCTGCTTTAATCTTTTTACCTATTACTATTGCAAATGTTACGGGTAATCCAGTCTTAATCAAGTTAGCCAGTAGTTTAAATCCAGGATCTTCTAATCCATGGCCATATGCTCTAACATTCTTCTCCTTGATTTTGGGGTTCTCCTATTTTTATGCATCTCTTACTATCAATCCAGTTGATGTAGCTTCAAATTTAAAGAAAGGAGGAGTAGCGATACCGGGAGTTAGACCAGGAACTAATACAGCTAACTACCTATCAGGTATACAAAATAGGTTGACTTTATTGGGAGGATTATTTCTTGGTTCAGTCGCTATAATCCCGGCTGCAGTAGAGAGAGCTACAAATGTTCAGACCTTTCAAGGTCTAGGAGCAACTTCATTGCTTATTCTTGTGGGTGTTGCTATAGATACTGCTAAGCAAATTCAAACTTATGTTATTTCACAAAGGTATGAGGGATTAATTAATAATTAATGAAGAATCATATACTATTTTTAGGAGCTCCTGGAGCAGGGAAAGGGACTCAAGCGGAATTGCTAAGTCAAAGTAATTCTTATTTACACCTTTCTACGGGTGAATTATTAAGAAAAGAAATCGAAATGAATACTGCCCTTGGCATTCAGGTAAAGGATGTTATGAATCGAGGGGAACTTGTAAGTGATGAACTCGTATTAAAGATAGTAAGACAAAATTTAGTCAAGGATAATAAAGGTTGGATTCTAGATGGATACCCAAGAAATTTATCTCAAGTAAATTCATTGAATAAGGTCTTAACTGAAATAAATCAACCTTTGGAAGTGGTTTTTTATTTAGATATTCCAGAAGAAGTACTAGTGAAGCGTCTGCTTTTAAGAGGGAGAAAAGATGATACAGAAGACCAAGAAATTACATGACCAGAGGTGTCAGTAATTGAGACGATAGTATTATTAAATGTGCTTTGGATATGTACCACACCATTTGGGACATTACGTTTAGATTTCTTTGAACCTGTTTTTTTTACTGTAGCTGAAATGATGTTTTAAGTTAATACTTTAATTTGTAAATAGATTTAGTTAATTATTTTTTTCTTCCAGCAACTGTTTTCCTAGAACCCCTTCTTGTTCTTGCATTGGTTCTAGTTCTTTGACCCCTTACTGGAAGACTCATTCTATGTCTTCTTCCTCTTACACACCCTATATCTTGTAGACGTTTTAAAGCCATTCCCTCTTTTCTTCTCAAATCCCCTTCTAAAGTAAATTCTTCTGTGGCACCTCTAAGTTTTTGCACATCAGAATCTGAAAGGTCTTTGACACGAGTATCGGGGTTTACACCTGTATTAGCAAGAATTAGCTTTGATCTCGTTAAACCAATTCCATAGACGTATGTAAGTGCAATTTCGACTCGCTTTTCGCGAGGTATGTCAATTCCTGC